>CAZYJH010000051.1:0-10308 GCA_964647775.1 uncultured Candidatus Bathyarchaeia archaeon | reverse complement strand
AAATCAACTCCCCGCTACCAACTATTATCTAGCCTGTTGTGAAGAACACCAGTGCATATTTGATTTTGCTCGTTCTGCAAAGAAAAGGGCGTGAGCGACTTTGTATAGTTTAGCTTCCGACTCATAATTGCTACATGCTTTAGCTAGAGCCTCTTTGCCTCTGCATGCCTGCTCTGCATCAACTTTCTGTTCGCCTTGTTGTCTTGACAGGTTGACGATGCTTTTGCCTTCGTTTTCTCGGCTTATGGCTGCCCAAAAACATGAGCAGTCAGTTTCTAGACGAGTTGCGCAGGAAGAAAAGAGTTTTGAGGCTTCTAAAAAGTTGCCTTCATTGAACAGGGTTGAAGCGTTTTGAAGATGCAGCAGTTCGGGTATTGGCAGATCACCCAAATTTAACCGCAAACTTTCAGCAATTGGCCCATGGGCTTGACGGGGATGCAACCGAGCAAAATCTGCTGGAGAGTTAATGTTGATGAAACTTTCCAATTTGGGGTCAAATGCCATTATTTCGCGGGCAATCGAAACAAGTAAGACGTTTAAGGCTCCTCGTATTATGTCGTCGGAACGAGGGCGCCGTAACTGGCAAAGGGTTTTTGCAATTTCCAGCACATCAGGTTTTTTAAGAACCATGGTCAGCGTTTCTGGTCGTCCGTTAGGCCACATAGGCACGACGACACGCGCATCTCGCATCGATTCGAACAGGTGCTCAATCACTTTTGGCTGGAATAGGGGCATGTCCGAGGGAAGAGTGAAACAGTAGTCTGCTTTAACAGCCATTAAGCCTGTCAGAATCCCTACAATAGGTCCCCCTAGCTGGCTACTTTGTTTATCGATAAGTAATCGAACATTCGTTATGCCGTGCTTTTTTAGAACTTTAGAATATTTTGCTTTTCTTTTTTCGTTGTTTACACAAATAACAACTTCTTCGACAACTTCACGAACGTTCTCAACTGAGTGAACTAGAAGAGGCTTCCCAAGAAGTTCAACAAGAGCTTTGTCTTGCCACGTTTCTTGGGCACTTTGAAATCTTTCAGACTTTCCGCCCGAAAGTATAATTGCAGCCCGTTTAGCCATGCACCTTACCTTTATTACAACAAACTTTTCCGCTCAAAGTTACTAATGGATTCTTGTCCAGTTTATTTAATTTACCTTCCAAGTTGTTTGAAGAAAAATCGCCGAATTCTTAAACTCGTGTGACACATTAATCTAGAGAAGGGGTTAATGTGGTACAGCAGGTAAACATAATTAGGCTTGACATGTCTACGGGAAAATCCCAGAAAATTGCTGATTATGTTGCTGAAGAAAAACCGTTTTATCTACTAATCAACACGACTTTTTGGGCAACCATTCTATGCTCACCAACAGACCTTAAGGAGTTAGCAGTGGGACATTTTCTTTCTGAAGGAATAATCAAATCCACCGAAGAAATCGAAGAAGTCATTCTCAAAGAATCTGAAAGCACCTGCTACGTTAAACTAAAACCAGAAATCAAAGTCCAAGACCGAGTGAAAACGTCAAGACTTCACGCGCGCATCATCCACTCAGCTTGCGGAGACACTTCCGATTACCAGAACTCTGGCAAAATTCTCAAAGTCAAATCAAATCTTAAGGTTGAAGCAAAAATCGTATTTGACAGCGTTAAACAGCTCAACTTCAAAGCTGAGGGCTACAGGCGAACTGGCGGTTTTCATGTTGCCGCAATATACAAAGCTGATGGTCAGCTGGTTGCTTTGGCTGAGGATGTTGGCAGGCACAACGCGGTAGACAAGGTAATCGGTATGGCTGCGTTAAAGACTGTTGATTTTGGTGAGTGTTTCTTGGCTTTGAGTGGACGCATGTCAGGTGACGTAGCTTTCAAAGCAGCAAATGTTGGCTTGCCCATCATTGCCTCATTGTCAGCAGCACTTTCTTCAGGCATAACTATGGCAGAGTCTGCAGATTTGACTTTGGCAGGCTTCGTGAGGGGAAAAAGGATTAATATCTACACTTGCCCCGAAAGGATAGCAACTTAGCTGTTTTTTGGTAATAACGTTTGCTTTGCTAACATTTACCGCTAATTGTAGCTATTCTGCAATCGGCTCCCAAAGAGAATAGAGACGTTTATCGATGGTAAATTCTACATTTTTGAAAACTCACCCCTTAAATATTACACCCTATTTTCCTATTGGTAAGGTCAGGCAAGATGGTTCAGCAAAAGTTACAGGTAACTTTGCTTACAGGTCGAACTATTGAGCAGGGTGTAGGCAAAGAGGCGGGAAAAGCCACACAAGGATATTTTGAAAGCACCACAATGGCGTACATGGACATATGTGACATGAAGAAACTTGGAATAAAGAACCAAACGAACATTCTGGTGACGACTCCGAATGGGTCGGTCGTGCTTAGAGCGGTAAAGTATCCAAGAGGCGCGATGCCCGGCATGATTTACATTCCTTATGGTCCTTGGGCTAACTCAATTGTCAGCAACGAGACAACAAGCATTGGGATGCCTTCTTTTAGAGGAACTCCCGCTGAAGTTGAGCCGGCTCCTGATAAGCCTGTTTTGACCTTGAAAGAACTGCTCATGAAGCAATTTGGAAAGTGAAAGCTATGTCAATAGTTAAATCTGTAACGTGCCCAGTTTGCGGCTGTTTATGTGACGATATTGAATTAACCATCGAAGACGGCAAAGTGACTCAAATAAAAAACGGCTGTGCAATGTGCGAGTCCAAATTTCTAAATTACATGACTGAACACAGGACTAAAACGCCCCTAATAAGAAAGGACGGCAAACTGGTTCCTGTTTCCTATGAAGAAGCAATACATAAATCCGCCGAAATTCTCGCCAACGCCAGCTATCCAATATTGTATGGCTGGAGTTCTACTGACTGCGAAGCCCAGCGGGTAGGCGTGGAGCTAGCTGAAGAGGTTGGTGGTGTCCTTGATAACACAGCGGTTGTTTGTCATGGACCGTCAATTCTAGGTGTTCAAGAAGTGGGAATCCCAACAGCCACGTTGGGGCAGATTAGGCACCGTGCCGATTTAATTATTTATTGGGGATGTGACCCATGGAGCGCACATCCAAGACACTTAGAAAGATATACGTCATTCACAGATGGACGATTTGAAGCTAGCGAATGGAAAAGTTACCTTAACAAAGTTAAGGCTTCAGTAGGCATGAAAAAGCGGTCAAGTGTTGCAAGAAGAAGAGGGCTCTACTGTGAAAGCGCTGAAACTGTAAGTGATAATAAGCCTCCTGAAACCCTGAATATGCCTACGCACACTGTATGTGTAAACAATAATCCTGCAACAATGAATAAAGAATGCGTGCGCACATGCACACAAGGGCGCAAACTAATAGTAGTCGATGTTCGAAAAACAATGACCGCAAATGCGGCTGACTATTTCATCCAAGTCAAACCAGGCAAAGACTACGAAATAATGCAGGCTATACGCGCACTAGTTAAGGAGGAAGAGCTTGACGTCGACGAGGTTGGCGGCGTTTCGGTGGAATATCTGGAAGAGTTAGTTGACGTCATGATAAACTGCCAGTTTGGGGTAATATTTTTCGGCATGGGTTTAACGCAGAGCGCAGGTAAATTCAGAAACGTGGAGGATGCAATTTCTCTTATACGCGATTTAAACATGAGAACAAAGTTCGTCATCATACCCATGAGAGGACACTTCAACGTAACTGGCGCAAACACAGTTTTCACCTGGCAGAGCGGCTACCCCTACGCAATCGATTTCTCCCTAGGTTACCCAAAATACAACCCAGGCGAAACAACTGTAGTCGACATTCTATTGCGAAAAGAATCAGACGCAGCCCTCGTTATTGCTTCAGACCCGGTTAGTAACTTTCCGCGAAAAGCGGCTGAGCACCTAGTCAAGACCCCGCTTATTGTAATTGATCCTCACATGAACGTTACAGCAATGGTCGGCGATGTGGTCTTCCCCTCGTCAATCGTAGGTATAGAAAAGGCGGGCACAGCCTACCGTATGGACCATGTGCCACTTCCACTCAAAAAGGTGGTTGAGCCGCCGGAAGGATTCCTTTCAGATGAAGAAATACTGCAGAGAATACTCGAAGAAGTGCGTCGCATAAAATCACAAGAGAAGAAGGGGGCGAACTAGAATGGAGTTGCTGATAAAAAACGGAATTGTCTTCGATCCCATCAACGGAATTGACGGCGAAAAAATGGATATTGCCATACGGAACGGCAAAATCGTTGAAACAGTTAATGAATTGAACGCAAAAGTGATTGACGCGACTGGCTTGACTGTGATGCCGGGTGGCGTGGACATTCACAGTCACATTGCGGGTGGAGAAGTGAACACGGGCAGACTTCTGCGTCCAGAGGATCATGTGAAAGATGTTGAATGTAAGACTGCCATAACAAGGTCGGGTGTTGGCTACTCTATTCCGTCAACTTTTACGACTGGTTACCGTTACTCAAGAATGGGTTACACTACCGTAATGAACCCGTCTATGGCACCTCTGGGAGCTAAACACACTCACGAAGAACTGAACGATATACCAATGCTGGATAAGGCAACTTATCCGCTGATTGGCGACTGGTGGTTTGTGCTTGAGTACCTCAAAAGAGGCGATATAGAAGGCTGCGCGAGACATGTAGCGTGGATGATGAACACTACTAAAGGTTACGCCATCAAAATCGTTAACCCAGGCGGCTTAGAATCTTGGGGTTTCGGACGTAACGTACACTCGATAGACGACCCAGTTCCGAACTTCTGTATTACCCCCCGCGAGATAGTTCGCGGCTTGGCAAAAGTAAACAAAATGCTGAATTTGCCTCACACTATTCACCTTCACACAAACAATCTTGGATTACCCGGAAACTACATCACAACACTGGAAACCATGAAGGCGCTTGAGGACTTGTCTACTGACGGCAAGCCTGTGTGCCACATTACTCATCTGCAGTTCAGCAGTTTCGGAGGTGAAGACTGGGGAACCATGCAGTCTGGTGCGGGCGAAATTTCTAAGTATATTAACAATCACAGCCACATTACCTGTGACATGGGACAAGTGATATTCACAGACACCACAACCATGACTGCTGATGGTCCGTTCGAGTTCTCGCTTTATAAGCTGAGCGGACACAAGTGGGTTAACAGTGACGTTGAAACTGAAACTAGCGGCGGCATCATACCCTTCCACTATAAACGCAACAGCGCAGTTAACGCCATCCAGTGGTCAACAGCCTTGGAGCTGGCTCTCCTGATTAAGGACCCGTGGAAAATATTCATGACCACTGATCATCCTAACGGCGGACCATTCATTTCTTACCCAAAAATTATTACGTGGTTAACCAGCAGGAAGGCTCGCATGGCACTGTTAAAGAAGTGTCACAAGAAAGCTCAGAAGAAGAGTCTTTTGCCTTCGATAAAACGGGAACTGAGCCTCTATGAATTAGCGATTGTCACAAGAGCAGGCCAAGCAAAAGTTTTAGGACTTAAGAGTAAGGGTCATCTGGGGGTGGGCGCCGACGCTGACGTAGCCATATACAACTTGAATCCTGAAACAACTGACGTAGCCCAGAATCCTACGATTGTAAGTAAGGCGTTCGCTGATGCCGCTTACACAATTAAGGATGGAAATGTTGTAGTTAAGGACGGCGAAGTCGTACAGACTGTTGACGGTAAAACCATGTGGCTAGACGTGAATACTGCTGAGCAAGTAGAAATTGACGATGATATGAAAAGAAAGTTTAAGGAATACTGGACAGTCGAGTATGACAACTATCCAGTGTTTGATCATTATGTTAAAGTTTCAAACCCCATAACAGTAAAGGCGGATGTCTAAAATGGTAACTTTGGTTCCTCTGAAAAAATTTGAAGCCCCATTAACGGCTGCATGCATTAGCCCCGACCTTTTCGAAGGAAAATCCGTAGCTGAAATTGCCAAATTACCGGTTTATGAAGGAAACAAGAAGAAGAAACTCGGCGACCTGTTCAAAATAGAAAAGAATTCAGCAGATACTTCGATAATAACAATCAACGGCGATGTAAGCAAAGCCAAACAAATAGGCATGAACATGGAAAAAGGCGAAATCATCATTAACGGCAACGCTGGAATGCACCTCGGCGAAAAAATGACTGGCGGCAAAATAACCGTGAACGGCAACACAGACGGCTGGACAGGCAGCGCCATGAAAGGCGGACTAATAGAAATTCACGGCGATGGAAACGACTACTTGGCTTCTCCATACCGAGGAACCGATGTGGGCATGCGTGGTGGCGAAATAGTTGTCGACGGCAAAGTTGGAAGCGACTGCGCATGTTACATGAAAGGCGGAGTAATCAAAATCAGAGGCGGCGCTGGTCCCTTCTTGGGTTACCACATGATAAAGGGCACAATTTACGTTGAGAAGGACTGCAAAAATCGGGTGGGTGCATCAATGACTGGCGGCAAAATCATAGTTAATGCATTTCTGGAAGAGGTTATGCCCACATTTACAGTCGATGATGTCAAGGCGAAAGTTAAGATTAATGATAACGAAAAAGCGACTGGCCCATTTTACGTGTTTAGCGGAGACATGTCTGAACACGGAAAAGGCAAACTGTTCGTTTCAAAAGCAGTCAACCCTCACTTGGGCGCCATTTATGACAAGTATCTAGAGTAAAAGCCAGCACGAAAACAGGGGATGAACTTCTCTAGTTGGAGAGGTTCAACCAAAAAACTTCATTTCAAAAGTTGATTATAGCAGAAAGCCATACGCATGTAACATTTCTGATTCTATGGCATAGACACAAGTATGACAAGCAGAGTGGGTGGCTCAAACGGTTATCTGAGGTTCCTTTCCGATATCAACTAACACTCCCAAGTTTGGGTTTTTGTTCATTAATATGCGGTCATGGATGACGGGTTGAAACAGTGAGGAGGGTTTCGTTATTTTTTTGTTTTGATTCTGAATGTGAATAAATGATGTGAATAGCAATACATATTGCACTTTCATATGATTTAAATGTAAAGTACAAAGAACATCTGCTAAACGAAAATGCGTGTGGTGGAAGTCAACCAAAGTGTCTAAAGGACTTAATATGGTTGAGAAAGATAAAGACTGGAAAAGTTTCTTCGCCGAAACTGTAGATGATACGCTGAAACAGATTTTCAAAGAAGATGGAGCAAGAGTCATCTACGAATTTTTGGAGAACCACACACGCTTGAGGCTGGAAGAGGTTGCGGATAAACCCGAGGTCTTTTCTGAAGGTTTAGAGAGGCTCATGGTTTCGGCAGCACGAGTAATAGAGAAAGTGATTCTCAAGAATTTGTACTCTAGAATGGGATTGACGTTTAAGGAGAAACCAGGGTACGAATTTCAGGATTATATAAGAGAGCTGAGGGGGCGTGAATGATTGGACTCCATACTGTTGGGAAGCTATTTAGCGGTTCTTTCAGTAGTTTTTGGGTTGTTCTTCAGCTACCTGTTTCAGCGAGACAAAGATAAACGCAAACTAATGTTTCTGCTAGTTTTTGTTTACAGCTTTTTTATCAGTGTGCTTGAGATGATTCCCAACTGGGAAAACAGTCAGATTGTGCAAAGGATGAGTATGTGGGGTCCTTTACCCATAACGTCAGCAATCTTGATTGCAGTTCTCGCTGGGCTTTTTAACCAGAAAGATTTCAGGAAGTCATTCAAAGCATTTCTGTTCATTCTAGCCGCATCTATGTTCCTGATTTTTCTTCCACTTCCGATTACCCCCTATCTTGAATTCGTATATCCGAGTGTATCGTTTGCCGCGATTTTAGTGTCAGGTTACTTGGTCGTTAGGAGAAGGGAACTTTCAGACTTCATGTTTTTGCTGTCTACAGTATGCTTCGCTTTAGCTGAGGTAGGAATGAACATGACGGGTTCAGGAATAGAATTTGTCGTTTTCAGTTATACTTGCGCCCACATGTTCTTGGCTCTTGTTTTCGTAGCGGTGAAGGAAAACGGAGGAAAAGGCATCACTTCTTTCTTTGCTCTTGAAAGAGAATTAGAGAAGGCACAGCAAGAACTTGAAATCTCACAAGACCAACTAACAAGAGCTGAGAGTAACTTCAAATCTCTGGTGAATGTCATCGCCGACCCGGTGGTGATTGTTAATCACAGTGGTCATATTTTGGAAATCAACGATAAGATAATAGAAGTAACTGGATTCAACAGAAAGGATTTGCTTGGAAAAAACTTTCTGAAAATAGATATTGTCACAGCAAAAAGCAAAGCGATTCTAATCAAGAATTTAGCGAAGAGAATGATGGGAATTAACGTTAAACCGTACGAGATTGAAGCGAAAACAAAAGATGGCAAAAGATTATATTTGGAGATAAATGCCCAGAAAATCAAGTATGAAAACGAAAATTCAGATTTGGTTGTGTTCCACGACGTCACTGAAAGAAAAATGATTGAAAAGAAACTTGAGAAATACGCTGAGCAGCTAGAGGAAAAAGTGAAAGAACGAACCAAAACTTTGAAAGAGAATGAGGAAAAGCTTCGAAGCATCTTTAACTCCTCTCCTGACGCTATTGCAGTTTCTGACATGGAAGGAAACATAATTGAATGCAACAAAGCAACCTTAGATTTCCTTGGGCATTCAACAAAAGATGAAATAGTCGGAAAAAACAGTTTAATTTTCGTTGCAAAACAGGACCAACAGAAAATAAAGAAAACAATGAAAAGGGTTCTCGATAAGGGGCCATTAATAAACATAGAATATACTGCATTAAATAAAGACGGTTATGAATTTCCAGCAGAGATCTCTGCAAGCGCAATCAAAGACCATTCAGGTAAACCCACAGGTTTTGTGACTATAATTGAGGACATCACCGAACGCAAGAGAAAAGAGAATGAATTATACAAAAGTGAAACAAAAAACAAAGCTATCCTGAATGCAATACCTGATTTAATGTGGCGGATGAACAAGGATGGTGTCTTTCTAGAATTTATACCGACAAAGGATTTCCCCACGTTAATTCCGCCAGAGCAAATTTTAGGTAAGAACATCCATGACGTGGCACCGAAATGGTTTGCAGAAAAAGTCATGCGATACACCAAACAAGCATTCCAAACTAACGAGGTACAAATCTTTGAATATCAGCTTCCATTCACGATGGGAAGTGACGAAATGCATGACTATGAAGCACGGCTTGTTGTAGGCGGCGACGATACAATCCTTAGTATTGTTCGTGACATCACTGAACGTAAACGTATGGAGAATGAGCTGAGGCGCTATTCCGAGCAGCTAGAAGAGTTGGTGGAGAAGAGAACCAATGCCTTGAAGAAGTCACAGGAGCGGCTTGTGAAATCCGAAAGATTAGCTGCAATTGGACAAGCAGCAACCATGGTGGGGCATGACCTTAGAAACCCCTTGCAAGCCATAGAAAATGGAGTATACTATATCACCACTGAACTGTCAAATCTTCAAGTTTCCCCGAATATCACAGAAACACTCCAAGCTGTCCATAATTCAGTTGACTATGCAGACAATATAGTGAAAGATTTGCAGAGTTTCGCATCAAGAAGAGAACCGTTATTTAGGGAGACAGACATCAACGCGCTAGTTAAAGAAACGGTCTCACACATCGAACCCCCAGAAAACGTTGAAACCATAATTGAACTCGATGAGCTACCGAAAATAGAGGTGGATAATGATATGATAAAACGAGTTTTTGTGAACTTAGCTGTTAACGGAATACAGGCAATGAAAGAGAAAGGAGGAATCTTAAAAGTGTCAACCAAGAAAACAAACAGTTGTGTTGAAGTTGAATTCAAAGACACAGGAATTGGAATAAAAAAAGAAAACATGAAAAAAATCTTCACTCCATTCTTCACCACAAAGGCACAAGGCATGGGCGTTGGGTTGTCAATCTGTAAAAAGTTTGCAGAAATTCATGACGGCAACATCAATGTAGAAAGTGAAGAAGGAAAAGGTTCAATTTTCACGGTTAATTTACCTATATACAGAGGAACGGAGGTGTAAAATGTGACTGAAAACAAACTCAAAATTCTCATAGTGGAAGATGATGAAAACATACGAAAAACCATGCAGAACATACTGGAACAACAAGGGTACAAAACAGACACAGCAAAGACCGGACAAGAAGCAGAACAGAAAGCAAAGAACCAAGTCTACAACTTGGCACTGCTGGACATTAAACTGCCAGACATGGAGGGAACCCAGCTCCTCGCAAAACTGCATGAGAGTACGCCAAAGATGGTGAAGATCATGGTCACAGGCTACCCTAGTCTCGAGAACGCCATGGAGGCGCTCAACCAAGGAGCAGACGCCTACGTAACAAAACCTGTTAAACCAGCGAAGCTCTTA
>CAZYJH010000050.1:0-10314 GCA_964647775.1 uncultured Candidatus Bathyarchaeia archaeon | reverse complement strand
ACATTTTCTATAATGGCTCACTTTAAACCAAAGAGGTGTAAGTTGTGAAGAAAGCCAACTGTCCCGACTGCGACGCAGAAATCGAGGTCCCAGATGACGTCATGAAAGGTGAGATTCTCAGCTGTCCCAGCTGCGGTCTTGAACTGGAAGTGACCATAAACAAGGGAGACTGCGTCGAACTTAAAGAGCTGGGAATCGAAGGGGAAGACTGGGGAGAATAGGTTCCCCTCATATTTTCTTTTTACTGTTCACATGCGAAACAGAAAAGAAGCAGACCGATAAACACTTAAGGGTCATAAAATGTTTGAAGCGAGGAAGTAAGAACAGAGATGAGCATCGGAATTTTGTTTGAAAGCTCCGAAACAGACGAAAAAGGCATCAAAATGACTGCAGAGCAGATGGGAATAGACCTAGTTTACATTCCCTTCCGCAAAGTTGCAGTTCGCCTAGACAGAAACGGATACAACATCAAAACCAAAGCAAAGGACTACACCCAAGTCCTCCATGACATCAAAGTAGTGCTGAACAGGGCACAAAGCAAGAACCGCAGACTCTTCGCAGCCAACATTCTGGAAGCCTTCGGCAAACACGTCATAAACCCGCAGTGCGTAGAATACGCCTGCTTCAGCAAGCTTAGAACGTTACTGCATTTCTGGCAGGCAGGAATCAGAACTCCCGAGACAGTTTATGTTCCAGTTGATTCCATCGAGAAAACCTTGGATGGAAGGGAAGTCCATAATGAGGGAGACATAGCGGACTTGTTGCAGATGGAACTGGACCCTGAGAACATCGTAATCAAACCAGACGCTGGAACTCATGGAAAGGGTGTTCAGTTAGCCAAAGAACGGGACGCCCTGATAGAGGTTATACGGGACACTCAGCCTTCGATAATCAATCCTGTTGGCATCCTCGCTCAGAAGCTCGTCCAGAAATGGTTCTACGACCTCAGGATAATAGTCACCAAAGAGGACGGAAAGCAGCCCTACTGCTACCCCACAGCTCTGGCACGAGCCGGATTCAAGGACTTCAGGACAAACACGTTTCTGGGCAACATGGTCGTTGGCGTAAACTTGCCAGCCCACATCAGAGAGGTTTCAGCCAAATGCGGCGCAGCCATGGGAGGAGACAGCAAAGCCTACCTCTTGGCGTTTGATGCCATGATTGGCGTGAACGGAAACAGGGACGTTGACGATGAGCATCTGGAGGGAGAGTTTGAGAAACTTGAGCCCGCCTTCGATGGCGTAAAAAAAGTAAAACTTGACAAGACCAAAAGAACAAACTTCCCAGAATGGAATAAGAAACTGGAGGCGGCTTTTGAAAACTACAAGAGCCAAGAAGCCTACCTATACATCAAGGACGTTATTGAGGACAGCATGGAAAAGAACAAGCACAACATAATGTTCCATGAGGCTAACGCTTGCCCCGAATTCTGGGAACAAACCCGTTTAGCTGCTGGCATAAACATTGCAGAAGCACTGCTGAAGGGAGCCCAAAGCATAATAGATTCCGAGTAGAGGAGAAACAAAAAATGAGAGTTGGAGTAATTGGCGGATCAGGATACGTGGGCGGAGAACTAGTAAGACTACTGCTACCCCACCCAAAAGTAGAATTAACCACAGTAACATCCCGCGCAAACACAGGAGAATTCATCTTCACAGTTCACCCAAACCTCAGAGGAGCCACCCAACTGAAATTCACGCCCCCAAACATCAGCCAAGTTGCAGACAACTGCGACCTAGTTTTCGCTGCGATGCCCCACGGCAAATCAGTCAACCTTGTTCCCCAACTGCTGGAAACAGGAATAAAAGTAGTTGACATGAGCGCAGACTACCGCCTAAAAAACCCAGCAGACTACGACAAATGGTACGGATGGAAGCACACTCACCCAGAACTGCTAAAGGAGGCAGTTTACGGTTGCCCAGAGCTTCACCGCCAAGAAATCAAAGACGCAAAACTAGTAGCGTGTCCGGGATGCATGTCCACAGCCACGATTCTGGGTTTGGCGCCTCTCGCGAAGGCTAGCGTAATCGAAAAGGACAGGATAGTGGCTGACGTGAAAATCGGCTCCTCGGGTGCAGGGCAAAAACCCACTGTTGCTTCTCATCATCCGGAAAGGGCAGGAGGCGTACGACCCTACAAGGTGGCGGATCACAGGCACGTAGCCGAAGTTGAACAGGAACTGAACCTGCTAACAGACGAAAAGGTCACAGTCGCGTTCACGCCCCATGCAGTAAACATGATCCGCGGCATTCTTTCGACAATTCATGCTTTCCTCAAAGAGCCGTTGGAAACAAAGGACATCTGGAAGCTTTACCGATCCATGTACCAAGACGAGCAGTTCATACGTTTTGTCAAATTCAAGAAGGGACCCTATCAGCTGCCTGACCCAAAAATCACGATGGGAACAAACTATGTTGACATCGGCTTCGAGCTGGACCCACGCACACAAAGAATCATCGCCTTTTCTGCCATTGACAACCTCATGAGGGGCGCGTCTGGTCAAGGAGTGCAATGCATGAACCTCATGATTGGCGTAGACGAAAAAACCGGATTAGAATGTCAAGGTTTCCATCCGATGTGATAAAAAATGCTGATTGTAGTGAAGGTTGGCGGAAGCATCCTCGAAACGGTTCCAGACGGAATCGTCTCTGACATAAAGAATGTTCTTTCAGACCACCAGCTGGTTCTGGTTCACGGCGGCGGAAAGGGCGTCACAGAAATAGCCTCCAAGCTAGGCAAGGAACAGCAGTTCGTGTTTTCGCCCACAGGCTTCCGCAGCCGATACACAGACAAAGAAACCATGGAAATCTTCACAATGGTTATGGCCGGCAAAATCAACAAGAAACTTGTTTCGGCTCTGCAGAAACAGAAGATACCTGTTGTGGGGCTTTCAGGCTTAGACGGCTTTCTTGTGCAAGCAACAAGAAAGAAGCGGCTGGTCATAGTTGACGAGAGGGGCAGAAAGCGTGTGATTGACGGCGGCTACACAGGAAAAGTTACCAAAATCAACGTTTCTTTGCTTCAGCTCTTACTGGAAAACGGCTTTGTGCCGCTGGTTTCTCCAGTTGCGTCAAGCGAAGAGTGTGAACCCCTTAACGTGGATGCTGACCGAACCGCAGCCAACATTGCTGGAGCTTTGAAGGCGGATAAGCTGGTTCTGTTAACGGATGTTGAAGGCTTAAAGTTGGATGGAAAAGTGGTTTCGAAGCTGTCCGTTGATGAAGTTGAGAACAAGTTGAAGAAGATTGGGGGCGGCATGATAACTAAGGTTCACGCTGCTCAGGAAGCGTTGGAGCAGGGTGTCGGCGAAGTGGTTATCTGTTCTGGCGTCAGGGAGAACCCGATTTCTTCCGCTTTGAATCATGAGTGTGGTACGGTGATATGCCGTGAATGAAAAGGAAATAGTTGATGCAGAAGACAAGATTATGGCAAACACCTTTGCCAAGAGAGACCGTGTCTTAACAAGGGGCAAGGGTGCCCTAGTTTGGGACATTAACGGCAACGAGTACATAGACTGCACAGGCAGCTACGGAGTTGCCGTTGTTGGTCACTGTCACCCAAAAGTTGTGGAGGCTGTGCAGAGGCAAGTGGAGACGCTTATCGCCTGTCACGCATCCTTCTACAACGATACCCGATCAGAGCTACTTGAGAAACTTATTCGCATAGCGCCCAAGGGATTGGACAAGGTTTTTCTTTCTAACAGCGGCGCCGAGTCAGTTGAGTGCGCCATCAAGTTGGCAAGAAAATATTCGGGCAAACCCGAAATAATCGCGATGATAGGAGCATTTCATGGCAAGACTATGGGCGCTCTTTCTGCGACATGGAAGAAGAAGTATCGTGACGCTTTCATGCCTTTGGTTCCGGGCTTCAAGCATGTTCCTCCAGACAATCTTGAGAAGCTACGGGAAGCCATCACTGACGAGACTGCCGCAGTTCTGGTGGAGCCTGTAAGGGGAGAAGGCGGAGTTCTTATGCCCTCGGACGGGTTTCTTCATGGGCTAAGGGAAGTCTGTAACGAGAAGGGTGTGCTACTGATCTTTGATGAAGTGCAGACTGGTTTCGGTCGCACAGGAAAAGTTTTCGCCTGTGAACACTGGAACGTGGTTCCTGACATCCTGTGTCTCGCAAAATCTGTTGCTGGCGGTTTGCCTATGGGCGCAACCTTTGCACGTGAGGAGGTTATGGCTGCTTTCCAGCGGGGAGAGCATTCCAGCACGTTCAGCGGTAATCCCCTGATTTGTGCCGCGGCTTCTGCTGCCATAGATGTGCTGGTTGAGGAGAAGCTTCCGGAAAGAGCGGCGACTCTTGGACAATACTTTAAGGGCAAGCTGCAGGGCTTAGCCGAGAAGTACAAGATTGTCAGGGAGGTTCGCGGTTTAGGTCTCATGCTGGGGATGGAGACGCGGTTTGACGTTTACAATATACTGGTTGGCTGCATGGAGAGAGGCGTTCTTGTTCTGGATGCCGGAAGGAACGTTGTAAGGTTTCTGCCGCCCCTAGTCATCACGAAGGAGCAGATCGACAGTGTAATTGAGGTGCTGGATGAGGTGTTGGCGGGGGAGAACAGATGAGCAACGAGTATGCGGTTGATTTGCTGACCAGCATGATAAAAATTTACAGTCCCTCAGGCAATGAAGAGCAGATTTCCCTGTTCTTGGTTGACGAGATGGAGAAGCTGGGTTTCCGCGTTCACAGGGATGAAGTCGGAAACGTGATAGGCGAGATTGGCGAGGGCTCTCCGGTTGTTCTTTTGTGTGGGCACATGGACACTGTTGAGGGCGAGATTCCAGTCCGAGTAGAAGACGGGCAACTGTATGGCAGAGGCTCCGTGGATGCGAAGGGTCCCTTGGCTGCCATGATTGTTGCGGCTTCCGCGTTTGTCAAGGATGGTTTTCCGGGCAAGATTCTGATTGTTGGCGTGGTTGATGAGGAGAAGGGGGGCACAGGAATCCAGCATTTTGTCGAGGAGGGAATTCAACCGGATTACGCCATTTTCGGTGAGCCCAGCGGCTTGGAGAAGGTTGTTTTCGGCTATAAGGGCATCGTGACTGTGAAGGTTACTGTTGAGACGCCTTCGGGTCATTCTGCTGCACCGTGGCTCTTCGATAACGCCATTGAGAAGGCTATGGAGTTTTGGAGGCAGATTAACAAACTTCATTTGCGGGAGGAGAAGCTGAAGAGCCGCTTCTACTCGATTACTTCCTGTTTAACTGGGATTAAGGGCGGAAACCATTCTGCCTCCTTTATTCCCTCGCATTGTGAGATTGTTGTTCAGCTGCGGATTCCGCCTCAACTAACTCCTGAGGTTGTGTTTGAGGAAGTTAAGCGGAAGATTGACCGCTACAAGGCGACCAACCCGAAGGTTAAGGTGTTAGTGGAGATGGTGGATGTTGCTAAGGCGTTCGAGGCTGACCGCAGATCCGTTATTGTCAAGGCTTTGGCATGGGGCATCAGAAAAACCACGCTGAATTATGCTTCTTTTTCGCGGAAAACTGGCACAGGAGACATGAATGTTCTCGGCAATGCTCTTAAGATTCCGGTGGTCACGTATGGACCCGGAGACTCTCGGCTGGATCACACACCCAACGAGCACATAGACATCCAAGAATACCTCAAAAGCATCGAAGTACTAAAAAAGTCACTCAAAAAACTGCCTGACCTCGCAAAAATACACAAACCAAGACAGCAAGCCTAGCCGATTAAGAGATTTTGATTTCAGTTACTCCTTTTGTGTTTCTTGTAATACACAAAGCCTCCTAATCCCACAGCGGCAATGACCAAAGTTAATGTTATTTGTGCTGGTAACGGGTCTACTACGGTAAAATAGATTGTTTCTGAGGCACCTACGTTTCCGGCATTGTCTTTTGCATACAATTTCAGATTATGAGACCAGCATCCAAAGAAGATAGAGCAGAGTTTCCATCTATAGTACAGTTTTCTTGTCCATCCAGACAATAGCCCATCCACTGAACAGGTTGTTCCATTTCTGGAACAAAAAAGAGTCAATCAGCAAAATGTCATATTGACGGTTTGTTCTTTCTCCATTTTAAGCCTTCAGCCAAGAACACTCCAGCAGACACTATGGTTACAATTGTCAAAAGCCAAAACGATCCTTCAACTGACGATGCCGTCAAAAGGTGAAGTACTAGAATAGCAATTTCGATAGCTAAAACAACCAAAAAAATGAGCCCAAACAAGATAAACCGGGGGATGAGGCTTTTTCCTATCCACATGTACCCTTTGATTCCAACTTTTTCCTTAACAACGTAGTTACTATACTCGTCCTTATGCACCAAATCCAAGTCTATAAGTTTCTGCAGATTCCTGTAAGCAACACTTGGGCTGGTTAGTTTTGCGCCTCTCATCACTTCTCTAGGACCAACAGGTTTCCCAGCCTTGATCAAATAGATGTATGTCCGCATTCCTGAGGGGGTTAGTTCATCTTCAGGCTCCATGTTTTAGTGACCTGCTTTGTTCAAGAGACAATAATATAGTGTAGTCATCTTTTAAGTAAATATGTGCACCCACATAGCAAATAGCACGTTTTTATATGACTTCTTCTATGACGTTATTTGAGCGGAATTTCATGTCTTTGGTTTATGTTTTGATGAACACGGAACCGAGCCAGATGGAAAGCGTTCTAGAGGAAATCAAAGAAATCAGGGGCGTAGAAGAAGCCTACATGGTCTACGGAACCTACGACATCTTCGCAAAAGTCAAAGCCGACAACCCACTGGAACTCAAAGGAATAGTCCAAAAAATCAGAAGCAAAGACAACGTCATGAACACCCTAACACTCATGGTCGTCCAAGAATAGAGCCCACAAGTAAATGCGAAGGCATGAGTTGCCAGCTTTTTTGGTTCTATTCAAGCACTCATCTACTAGATTATTGTGCATATAAGAGGACGGAAAAAGCCGTTTTTGGCTACTATCGGATAATATGCACATTCTTTGAATGCCTTGTTCTGTAGATTACGGCTACCAGAGTCGCCACTACAAAAAAGAGAAGCAAAAACGTTGTTGAAAACTCGGGAATCACTTCATTGGTGAGCTGGGTTGCAGTGTCTGTCAGTCCATCGTCATCCGTGACTGTAAGTGACACCGTGTAAGCGCCCTCTGCCTCATAAGAATGGGTAGTGGTTTTTCCTAATCCTGTTGTTCCATCCCCGAAGCCCCAGACGTAACTTACAATAGAACCGTCAGTGTCAGAGCTGCCTGAAGCATCAAAAGTTATTGTCTCATTCACCATCGGAGCAAGGGGCGCATACGTGAACGCGGCAACAGGAGGGAACTCACTTTCTATCACGTAGGTTTCAAAAGAACCATCCGAAAAGTCTGGCGGAGTCCACCCCAAAGGGTTACTGTCCCCAGTAGCCTCAACCCATATCCACCCATAACCCCTACCATCCAGAATGTCCCAGTAAATATTTGCATCAGGAAACTCAGGAAACCATATCATCAACGCCACATGCTGCGGGGCATCAATAATGGCAACATCAAATCCAGCCGCCAAATAAAGAGTCGCACAAAGAAACGCAAAATCTTCACAGTCTCCCACCGCAACAGTGCCCTCTGCGCGGGCTTCCTCAATCATATAAGCCATCTCATCAGCATTCCAAGCCCACTCCGCCTGCGGCTCGTCTTGCATGACCACATAATCTTCATCATAACCGTACTCGGTCCAACTCTGAACAAAAGAAAGCACTGCTTGGGCACGCTCCAGCCTGCCGGGGTAGTTTGCCCTGAAGTCTTCACCCCAACTGTAGGCTAAGTCAACGAAGCTGCCAAGGCTTTCGTATGCCAAATCGGGCAGGTATCCATTTTCGCCGTAGTAATAGTTCCTGTTTAAGCCCCAAGGCAGGTCATACCACTCTCCATACTTCTTCTCGTAGACTGGAGGCCATGAATTTCCGCTAGGATACGCAAAAACACAGCCCATTATTAACGGGACCAAAAAAACTAGCGTTAGAATCCGGAGAATTTTCTTCATCACAGGAAATCATCACACGGACCGTTCATAGGGGTATGGATAAACTTGCGTTGATGACAAGTCCCATGAAAACCTCGTAGCAGAACATGAAAGCGCCTACAGCCGTCGGTGACTTGTTGATGTCGTCCAAATCTATATGGAAGGGCGTAACTTTTGCGAAAACCACATAGAAGATCCAGCCAAAGAGGAGGCACATCAACACGCTTAAGGAAACAACCAGAAACCTTTGAATGTTAATAAATGAGCTGATTAGTATCTGCTGCCCAAAGAAGATGGGATTCAGAACTGAACCATGCACCACGAGCCCAGCAAATATCAGAAAACCGCCAACAAAGAGAGCCGTTGCCTCAGCATGCCCCCGTATGGCTTTGAATTCATGAATTTTTACGGTTATTTTGTCAAGTACGGCTATTCCTCCAAGTCCAATCAGCAGACAAAAGATGCAGGATAAGAAAGTTCGGAGGAACCACAGCAGGATTGCAACCAGAGTTGGGCTGGGAATTGCCAACATCTTCACCAGCAGCAAAATCTGCTGAACTAGTATATAATATTAATAGCCACATCAGCGCTCAGAAGGTCGAATGAACTACATTATACAAAAGATAAAAAATGGAAAAGGAGGCGCCCGCCAGCCTCTTCCCAGTCATGTTTTGCAGCCTAACCGGTCAAGAGTTTTGGGCTATTGGTAGCCTTGCCACTTGCTTTCCAGTTTCGGGTCTTGGATTGTCTTCATTAGGTAGTCGGCAAATTCTGCTCCAGTTGCACCGTCTGATCTTCCGGTCAAAGCAACTTTCTGGTCATACTGTCCACAGACGTCAAGAGCCATCTCAAGCTTCTTGGCTTCAGCAACGAAACCGATGTGGTTTAAGAGCATGACAGTGGCTCTGAGGATGCTTGAGGGGTCAGCGTAATCGGCTCTTCCTTCATCAACCATTCTTGGAGCTGTGCCGTGGATAGCCTCAAACATTGCGTATCTTTTGCCGATGTTTGCACTTCCAGCTGTGCCAACGCCGCCCTGAAACTCGGCTGCTTCGTCAGTGATGATGTCTCCGTAAAGATTCGGCAGCACCACAACCCTAAACTGTGTCCGCCTCTTGGGGTCCACAAGCTTGGCAGCCATAATGTCAATGAACCAGTCATCCCACTTCACCTCAGGATACTTCTTGGCTATCTGCTCCGCCGTGCTGAGGAATTTTCCGTCAGTTGTTTTCACCACATTCGCCTTCGTCACAACTGTTACCTTGTTGATTTTGTTTCGTTTAGCATAATCAAACGCCATCTGGATTATTCTCTCAGAACCCTGCTTGGTTGTAACTGCAAAATCAACCGCAAGATCGTCAGTGACGTTTATTCCCCTGCCCCCAACAATGTATGCGCCCTCCGTGTTCTCCCTGAAGAAAATCCAATCTATGTCCTTATCAGGTACCTTCACGGGTCTCACGTTAGCAAACAAATCAAGAATCCGCCTCATCGCAACATTCGCGCTCTCAATGTTAGGCCACTTATCGCCCTTCTTAGGAGTATACGTTGGACCTTTCAGCAAAACATGGCACTTTTTGATTTCCGCCAGAACGTCATCAGGTATCGTCTTCATGACCTTTGCGCGGTTCTCGATAGTCAATCCTTCGATGACTTTTAGTTTGACTTTTCCGTCGGCAATCTCTTTTTTCAGCAGAAAGTCCAGAACACGTTTTGCTTCCTTGGTGATGTATGGACCGATGCCGTCTCCGCCAATGATTCCGATTACTATTGGCTTCAGTTTGGCGTAGTCCATCCAGTCCTCTGCCTTTTTCATTTGCTCAATTCTTTCAAGCTGTTCTTCCATCAGTTTCCCAAAATGTTCCTTTGCATCTTCAATTTCTTTTGTCATTTTTCATTCCCCAATTTTTTTGTTTCTTCTCTTATTTCTTCCTTTCTAGGAGGAGCATAAAGGATATCCTCCCATGGGTGCCTGTACAGGTTTTCCTCAAGACGCTTCTGATCCAAGATGTGACCCATGAACCCGATGCTGCGTCCAAGCACAAACAGCCCATTCAATGCCCCAGTTTCTATGATGTCGCTGATTTCCTTCTTTGAGAAGCCTAAACTGTTAAGCATGTCAAGGAAAAGAATTCCGATACAACCATCCACGTTCAATATCAGGTTGTCTCTTTTTGCGGTGGTTATCTTCTCAACTTCCAAAGCGTAATCCAGGTACTCGGTTTTCGGGAAATTCTCTTTTGCATACTTCTTCAGAAGCTCCACTCGTTTGTCAGGGTTAATCAATGACTTGACGCGATGACCGATTCCGGGAATCAGTATATCCATTGCCTTCATCTCCTCA
>CAZYJH010000049.1:0-10357 GCA_964647775.1 uncultured Candidatus Bathyarchaeia archaeon | reverse complement strand
CAGCAGAGACAGTAATCAGCCCTGACTGGAGCATGATAGAGGTGATTGGAGTTTCCGGAAAGGAAGTCACTCTGCGCATAACTGGAGCTTACATGAATGGCACTGCTATCCCATCCTCTGATGTGGTATGCAATATTGAATCCGGAATGAGTGGCGGATTTCAGAGATACATCATAGCGGCAAACCTGAACGAAGGCGACAAAATACTCAACACAGCAACTGCGGATACAATCAATACAACAGAAACCAGAACAGTTCTCGGTGCCAGCAGAAGCGTCAACATCCTCAACTTCACTGCCTCCTTCCCAGGTCAGGACATGAAAATCGCTTACATATACGATCAAGCTTCGGGAATGCAGATTGGATTTGAAATGGAGATGACAATAATCGCACAGGCAGTAACCTACACGAACTCGTACAACATCATCGACACCAACATCTTCGACTGTGAACCAATCCCAGAGTTTCCATCATGGGTCCTTCTGCCGCTGTTAATGACCACAACACTGCTGGTGGTCGTACTCAAAAAGCGGGAACACCCTGCTCAACAGTAACCGACTCTGTGACGGATGTAACCAACTTTGACATCTAATCACAGGCGGACTCAGCAGCCCACCATCACTCACACCCTTAACGGCGCCCCCGCCTTTTTAGGGGGCAAAATTTTTTGTGTAAAAGTTTCTAATTCGAGGTGATTTGGCATGACCTCAAACAAAACCATCCTTGCACTAGCCCTCGTAGCTGTCATTATTGCTGGGGTAGCCATAGGCGCGATCGTCTTGTGGCAATCCATCACCGGCTCTTTTGAAGAAGCTGAAGACGCTATTGACAATTACATATATGTGCTGAACAGTTATGACGCCAACGAGGCTTGGACATTGATGTCGCCCACTTTGCGAAGTTCTAAGAGCTACTCAGAGTTCGAGGAGTTTGTTCAAAAGCTGGAGAGCAGCCAATGGAGGGCAAGCGTCAAAAGCATCAGCAGCAGATCCATGGAAACAGAGAATGGCAGAGCCACCGCAACATTAGAGATGATAGCGAAAATAACTGAAACTGACCCAATTGTCGGAGCCGAAACATACACAGAAGAATGGGTCTTCAACTTGGTCAAGGTAAATGACCGCTGGATGATAAATGAGTGGCTATACCAGTGAAGCCGCAACAGCAGACTTATCTAAATGACAAAGCCAACGTAATCGTCTCAATTTTTTTAACTTTGGGTAGATTAAGCATTTATTTGTGAGTTGCTAAAGTGTGTCTGGTGTAACGTTTGCAGTTTAAGGGACGCGACATAGTATCCATCAAAGATTTCACCCGAGAAGAAATCGATTACATCCTCAAAACCTCCGCCTCCATGGAGCCCATAGCCAAGAAGGGCTCAAACATGCTCCACGGCAAAATTTTGGCAACCCTATTCTTTGAACCCAGCACAAGAACCCGCCTAAGCTTCGAAGCCGCCATGAACAAGCTTGGAGGAACCACCATCGGCTTCGCAGAACCCAAAATTGCTGCAATCAAAAAAGGCGAAAACTTGGCAGACACAATCAGAGTTGTCGAAAACTACGCCGACGTCCTTGTGCTACGGCATCCACTGGAGGGAGCAGCCAGACTAGCAGCCGAGTTCTCTGATGTGCCAGTGATAAACGCTGGCTCCGGAGCAGAGGAGCATCCAACCCAGGCTCTGCTGGACCTGTACACCATCCTGAAAGAGAAAGGAACAATCGACGGGCTCAACATCACGTTGATGGGAGACCTGCGGTATGGACGCACAGTCCACTCGCTGGCGTATGCGCTGTCTCTCTACAATGTGAAGCTGTTTCTGGTTTCGCCTGAGCTTCTTAGGATGCGGCGGGAAGTTTCTGACGCCATAAAACAGAGGATAACCATAGTGGAGGGCTCCGCTGTTGAAGATGTTCTGCCTGAAACGGATGTGCTTTATGTAACACGGATTCAGGAGGAAAGATTCCCTGACCCCGCCGAATACGCCAAAGTCAGCGGAACCTACAAGATCGACATTGACACGCTGAAGGGCGCAAAGGATGACCTGATTATTATGCATCCTCTGCCGCGAGTCGACGAGATAGACAATGCGGTGGATGATACGCCCTACGCCAGATACTTCCAGCAGGTATGGAATGGCATAGTCACCCGAACAGCTCTTCTGGCGCTTATATTTGGAGCAAAGAAGTAGCCACACAGTCTAAGTTGCATGTTCAGGGGTTTAAACAAAAACATTAAAGACCGCCCGAGAGATATTACTGTATGTTTGAAGTGCTTTTTGTAGAAAAAACTGTTCGGAGAAATTATGTATGGTTCCAAATGTTGTAGAAGACGTTTTCGCAACCAAATTTAAGAGCGTCAATCAAACAGACACGCTTTCCGCCTGTCTCTCGCTCCTCAAAGAAGAGTCGACGCCAGTGTTGGTTGTGCTAAACAGCAAAGGAAAATATGTGGGCGTAATCGCTCACAGATGGATAGTCCGATCGCGGTACGATCCGTCGACAACTAAAGTGGAGACTTTGATGCGTTCAGCACCCACAGTGTCCCTGCAGGATTCCCTCAGCAAAGTGGCGAAGCTGATGATAACCAGCGGAATCAGTCAGCTTCCGGTTTTCAGCGGAGAGAAACTTGCTGGAATAGTCACGGATGATGCTATTATTCAGGGGGCTGTGGTTGGGGAGTGGGGCAGCACCAAAGTTGAGGGGGTGATGACCAAGAAGCCGTTCCTTGTGGAAGAAGACGAGTCCGTGGGAGCAGTTCTGAGCCTCTTCAGGGAGCATGGCATCTCTCATGTGCCTGTGGTTAGAGACGGAATGCTCGTGGGTATTGTAAGCATCCAGAACCTTATCACGAGCATCTTTCAGCCGAGACAAAGCCAAAACGTAGGCGACATAGCTGGAGAGAAAGCGCCGGTTCTAAGCATTTCAGCGAAGGGGATAATGACGAAGCCAGTCATCACAATCCTACCCGAGACCACGCTCAAAGACGCGGTGGAGAAGATGCAGAAATTCGACATTTCATCTTTGGTTGTTGTCAGTAATGGAAGACCCTTAGGAATATTGACCAAAAGAGACCTTCTTGAGCCACTAGCCGAAATGGAGATGCCGAAACAGCGGATAACTGTCCAGTTTTCGGTTAAGGGCGTAGAAATTGACGACATTCAACGCGGCTTAATAATGAATGACTTCGAAGTCTTCTCACGCAAATACCAGAAGACGCTGAAGGCGGGCACACTTTTCGTTTACATGAAAACTCATGGAACAAACTACAAGGGGCAGCAGCTGATTCACTGTCGGCTCCAGTTTAGGACAAGAAGAGGCTCATTTTTCAGCTCCAGCGAAGGCTACGGCGTTGATGCAACATTTCACGCAGCGTTGAGTCGCCTTGAGAGGCAGCTTCTGAGAAGCCAAGAGCTTGCGCATGAGCCAGAGTACGCCAAAAAGTATTTGCGGCGAATAGATTTTCCTTCATCAGAACTTTAGACGTGCCATAGTGGGAGGTGAAACGGTGACACAAAAGGGGCAAATGTATGCCTGCAAAATCTGCGGCAACGTGGTGGAAGTTATCGCGCCGGGTAGCGGCGTTCTCGTCTGCTGCGGACAGCCTATGCAGCTCGTGGAAGACGAAGACTAACAGCATCTATAAATAAACTCGCCATACAATAGGTAATGTGGAATCCTGAAGGGGCGGGTATGCTTGGGTGAAACCACTTTACGTGTATCCAAAATCAAAGACGGAACAGTAATCGACCACATCACAGCCGGGCATGCTTTAGACGTGTTAACGATTTTAGGCATCACAGGACGCGTCAGCGGCGTTGTGACTGTTGGCATGAATGTGCCCAGCAAAACGTTAGGCTTGAAAGACATGGTTAAGATTGAAGGAAGAGAACTGAAATCTGAAGAAGTGGACAAAATCGCTCTGTTGGCTCCCCACGCAAGCATCAACATCATCAGAAACTACAAGGTTGTGGACAAGCAGCTGGTCAGGCTACCTGACGTTATACGGGAGGCAGTCAAGTGCGGTAATCCTGCCTGCATCTCAAACAGCAAAGAACCCGTGAAATCTACCTTCTATGTGGAAAACGAGGAGCCTCTTCGTCTGAGGTGCCATTACTGCGGCTTCATCATGGAAAAACAGGACATCCCCAAACAATTTTGATCTACGCTCTCCTTTTTTGTTGAGGCAGCATTGACTGTTTATTACTGAATAGTAATATTTATATGGAAAGAACTACACTTATTACTATACGGTAATAAACGGGTGAGGCTACATGAGCTTAAAACTACAACTAGTACGTAACAACAAAATAATCCTAGAAATCCCCCTATCCCCCATGGACTGGCCAAAAGACCAACTTGAAACCGAATTCAAAGCCTTCGAAGACGACTTCCAAAAATTCTCCAGCATGTTCGACGCCCTATCCAACCAAACCCGCCTAAAAATGATGAGACGGCTAGTCCAGGAAGAAGACAGCACAATGAGCTTCGCAGACTTCATGCACGACCTAAATTTGAACCCGAAAACCGTCTGGGAGAACTCAAAGAAACTCAGCGACGGCGGATTCATAACAAAAACAGGCAGAGGAACCTACAGCTGCTCAGAGTTCAGCCAATCAGCCTTCTTAACCTTAAGCCTCGCCCTACGCCGACTGTTAGAATCTCTGGAAGAGATAGAGAATTTGAGGAGGTGAAAAGATCGTGTCAGAAGAAGACAGATGGTCTAAGAAAGGATGGCCCTTCTTTAGAGGCGGTCTAGGAGACATAGAAGACATCTTCAAAGAAATGGAAGAAATGATGACGAAACAGTTCGAGAACCTGTCCAAGATTGCACCCGAAGACCTCACACAAGAACGAACACTGCCCGACGGAACCCAAGTGAAAAGCTGGGGGCCCTTCGTGTACGGCTACAGCGTAACCGTGGGTCCAGATGGGAAACCGAAAGTAACAGAGTTCGGAAACCTCACGCCAGAAACCGGCAAGGAAACACCACAGGCGGGCATCGAAGAGAAAAGGGAACCCTTAGCAGACGTTATACCTGCAGACAGCGAAGTCAGGGTGATAGTTGAGTTGCCCGGTGTAGAAAAGGAAGACATCAAACTCTCCGGAACAGATGCCAAGTTAACGATTTCGGTTGACACCCCTGAACGCAAATACTTCAAAGAAGTTGAATTGCCCGTCAAAGTAGACACTAAAAAGGCGACTTCAAAATACAAGAACGGCGTACTAGACATCACCATCCCCAAAAAGAAAGAAGAGAAAACCAAAAGCGAGCCCATAGACATAGAGTAAGCAAGCACACCTCCGCTGTTCCCCGCTCCTCTCTCTTCTTTTTTCTGCTAAACTGGAAGGAACTGACAAAATTTTTGTTCATTTCCCGTAGATATTGACTGTTTTTGCCTTGGAAAACGAAAACATCTTATATGGACGATGAATTAGACCGTAGATACCTTTAAATCGTGAAGCCAAAACCTATAAACGATACGAAACAAAAGTTGACGAGAGGATTCGTATGAGCGAAATGGCCACCAAAATCTTGGAAGAAAGCCTTGGAAAAATAGTTCTTGTTAGGCTGAGAGGCGGCAAGAAACTGCGAGGAAGACTCAAGGGATTCGATCAGCACCTCAACTTGGTGTTAGATGAGACAGACGATACTACAGATGTAGAGAATGTTAGCAAACTCGGCGCAATCATAGTCCGTGGCGACAATGTGGTAATAATTTCTCCTCCCCCAAGGTGACATCAGGTGGGAAAAATTAGTAAGGGTACCTCATCTTTTGGTAAACGTTCCCATAAAACTGTTCACATCAAATGTAGACGCTGCGGCAAAAGAGCATATCATGTGGGAGAGAAACGATGCGCAGCCTGCGGCTACGGGAACACAACAAGAATAAGAAAATATTCGTGGCAGACCAAGACCCTTAACGGGGCAAGACTTGCCTAACCTGCAAAAACTATGATTCACACAGTGCTGCAGTTTTTCGCACTTTCTTGACGCATATTAGACTACTAATAGCAGTACATTGTTGAAAACTAGATTTTTTCAGAAATTTCGAGCACCACAAAAACTTGGTGCCTAACGTTCACACATAGGTTAGTATGCTATAACAAGAGAAAAAGAAAGAAAAAAGTACGAAGAATTTTATTTCTTCGTGATTCTTTTGAATTCTTCGAAGGCCTGTCTTGCCTCTTCCACGGAAGCCTTGTCTTCTAAGGTAGAGATGTCGCCTATTGATTGTCCAGTAACAAGTGCTTTCAGGACTCTGCGCATGATCTTGCCGCTTCGGGTCTTTGGAAGTTTTGCCACAAAGTATATGTTTTCAGGCGTTGCGAGGGGACCCACAGCTTTTCTCATGTGGTTTATCAACTCTTTTTCGAGTGCCTCGCTTGGCTTGTTTCCTTCCTTCAGAACAGCGAAGACCACAATTGTTTCTCCCTTGATTTCGTGAGGCTTACTGGCAACTGCCGCTTCTGCTACTGCCGGATGTGAAATCATTGCGCTTTCAAGTTCCACCGTTCCTAGTCTGTGACCTGCAACCTTCAACACTTCGTCTGCTCTGCCTAGAAGCCATAGGTATCCGTCCTCGTCTTTCATGCAGTAGTCTCCGGCGTAGTATGCGCCTGGGAATCTGGTCCAGTATGTTTCCTTGAAGCGCTCAGCGTCCTTATAGACGGTCAATGCCATTCCAGGCCACGGCTTCTTGATTATGATGTAGCCTCTTACTCCTGCAGGCACTGATTTTCCGTTTTCGTCCACTATGTCCACGTCGATTCCTGGCAGCGGAAATGTTGCTGAGCCA
This sequence comes from uncultured Candidatus Bathyarchaeia archaeon, assembly GCA_964647775.1. GTDB lineage: Archaea > Thermoproteota > Bathyarchaeia > Bathyarchaeales > Bathyarchaeaceae > Bathyarchaeum. Next base: position 3,558 of record CAZYJH010000049.1, on the reverse strand, counting down.
GGCTTCAGCGGAACCAGTCCTATTCCGGGCGCTGGCGAAATCATTATTCCTCCAGTTTCTGTTTGCCACCAAGTGTCCACGATTGGGCACCGTTCTCCGCCAATGTTTTTGAAGTACCACATCCACGCTTCAGGGTTTATGGGCTCTCCGACGCTTCCTAGAATCGATAAGCTGCTGAGGTCATGCTTTTTGACCCATTTTTCGCCGAGACTCATGAACATCCTTATTGCTGTGGGCGAGGTGTAGAGGGTTGTTATTTTGTATTCCTCGATTATCTTCCACCATCTGTCTGGCTCAGGATAGTCTGGGGCTCCCTCATACATGACTATTGAGGCGCCATTCAGCAGGGGCGCATAGACAATGAAGCTGTGTCCAGTGACCCATCCTATATCCGCGTTGCACCAGTACACGCTGTCTTCCTGTATGTTGAAAACCGATTTGTAGACGGAGTTAATGTAAACCAAGTAGCCGCCTGTGCTGTGAACTATGCCTTTCGGTTTTCCTGTGGTTCCAGAAGTGTAAAGAATGAACAGTGGATGAGTGCTCTCAACGGGCAGTGGGGGTACAGATTTTTCTATATGCTTCACGGCATCGTGATACCAGATGTCTCTGCCTTCTTTCATGTTGATTTCGTGGCCAGTTCTCTTCACAACTATCACGTTCTTTACTGACGGCGTGCTTTCTACTGCTTCATCAACTATTTCTTTTAGGGTAATGATTTTTCCTCTTCTGTAGCCGCCGTCTGCTGTTATGACCACATTAGCTTCAGTATTGTTTATTCTGTCAGCGAGAGCCTGTGAACTGAATCCAGAAAAGATGACAGTGTGAATCGCACCTATTCTGGCGCATGCCAACATAGCTATGGGAAGTTCAACTATCATGGGCAAATAGAATGCCACACGGTCTCCGTCCTTTACGCCCAGCTTCTTGAGGGCAGCCGCCAACTTGTTAACTTCTTTGTGGAGCTGCAGGTAGCTTAGGGTTTTTTCTTCGCCGTTTTCGCCCACCCAGTATATGGCTACTTTGTTTCGTCTCCAGTTCTTCAGGTGCTTGTCAACACAAAGATAGGATGCATTTAGCATGCCGCCGGGGAACCATTTTGCGAAGGGCATGTCCCAGTCGAGCACGCGGTCCCATGTGCTGAACCAATCAAGCTTTCTTGCTTCTTGCTCCCAAAATTCTTCTATGTCATCTAACGATTTTTTATACGTGTCCATGTAACGTTTTATTGGCCAGTATCTTAATTCAACTGGAAGAGAGTCACTTTTCATAACATCACCTAACTATACCCTTTTCGAGCGAACACAAAATACTCCACAAATATATCCTTTGCGGAGTTCATTGCAGAAAAGGCAGCAACAAATTTTCATTTTTTGTTTAAAAAACCCGCCTAAATTGAATGTTTGTATAATTGTGGCGGGCCCGCAGGGATTTGAACCCTGGGTCTTCGGCTCCGAAGGCTTGCGCGTCACTGTTTTCAGGTGACTCGACGCCTTATCCAAGCTAGGCTACGGGCCCTACCGAGAATAGATGTAGAATGGTGATTAAAGTATAACGGATGTTTTGCTTCTCTGTTGACTGTTTTCTGGTTTCGTGTCTGTGTTGAGCCCTGTTCTATGCATGGTTACCCACTGTTTTAGGCTTCAATCATCGACTTGTGGAGGAGTTGAGTGAGCCAGTTAATGTTAAGAGCATGACGCCACCATCATTTCTTAGGTCGAAGTGTTGCCTTTTTGGGCGTGGAGAGTGCATGCTTGAAGATTTATAGAACTTCAGACTTTTGGGCGTCTTTGCTTATTCTGTTGTTCACTGTTGTCGTTTCTGTTTGGGCTTATGTTAACTGGTTTGGTTTATCCTTCTTTGTTGGCAACTATTTGGGTGAATACGGAACCAAATTGGACATAATTTATGATGATGGAGTAGCTCTGGACAGCAAATACTCCAAGTACATCTTCTGGAATGGAACAGTAACTCTCGGTTAATGGTCTTCATCTAAGATGCTTACTTGCTCTTTCTGCATCGCCGAATAATTCCGAGCAGAAAGTTTGCCCTAGGAACCCGTTTCATGTAGGCTTTGTAGTCGTCTCCCAGCTTCTTAATCGCGTCTTTGTCTGCCTTGATTAAATCAATGTATGTCAACGGCAAAATAGGAATCCCCAGCAAGACAACAATCCAATGCTGGAAAAGCAGCATACCCGCTATCGCCCACAGCATGAAAGTCACGTACTGCGGATGCCGAACAATAGAGTATATTCCTGTGTCAACAAGCTTGGTGGTGTGAATGTAGCTTTCTCCCTTTTTCACTCCGCCTTTTTTGCGAAACTCGAATACTGGAAGCAAACCAAAAACTAGACCCGAAAAACAGTAAAGCCCAATCCCCGTATACGCCAGAATTTCGTTTTGAGACACGCCGGACAGTAAATAAATGCCGACGATAATCTGCGCAATAAAAAGACTGGTTGCGAGTGTCGCTGGAACAAATTCCATCCAAGAACCACTTTTCTCAGCCATGTTTCTGTTTCCCCCTGCTCATTTTCATATTATCAGGTTTGTTTTTATGATTTATGGGAAAACTGAAAACATGTTTGGGCGCTTTGGACCTGAGCTTTCCTTTGATAAGGGAACCTTTGTCTATGATGTTTCTGGCAGCACCAACTCGTACCCGTATGTGTAGTCTATCTCAATGGTGGCGTTTCTCACAATGCAATCCAGTACGTGTCCGCCCGAATTTTCGTCATCGGTGATGAAGTGTAGATGATATCCTTGTACATTGATTTCATCCATGTAGCTTGGAAGGCGGAAACCTGCCATAGTTCCAGTAACGTTGTTCAATGTGAAGACAGTCTGGTCTGCTATAACCTCTGTTAATGTCGGGTAGGGCGCTGTCTGCTTGGGTACGCTGCGGGTTTTTGCGTAATCGTAAACGCCGTGAATCCTGATGGCGTACATGGCGTTTTCTGGGGAAATGTTTTGGTCAATGTATGCTGTTAGCTCTGAATAGTTCATGGCGTCAGAGACGTGAAGGGTTTGGTCTGCCTCAAAGAACGTGACCATAGCAAAAGGTGCCTCTTCTGCAGGCGTTATTTGTCTGGGTGTTCCGTCAATTGGAATCTGATAGAACACGCCATCTACTGCAACCATTTCTCCGTCTAAACCGTCAAGGGTGCCTATCCCAAAGTCGCCATGCTTTGCCAATTCAGCGTAGGTTGTAATCCCCGCATATTCTCCTTGAGCAAACGGTTTGAAGGAGGCAACCTGAAACAAGGTTTCCCTGTCCTCGGCTGTATTAACGTTCGATAACGCTTGAGCCAATATGTACAGCCCAGCACAAGAAACAACAGCAATCAACATTAACCCCAAAACCGGAATCCACCTAACTTTCAACATGCCTCGTTACATCTCCAACAACAGTTGAATCTTTCATTGCATCCTCAGGTAAATTCTTTTTCCCCACCACAAGCCCGTCAAAAACAAACGCGGCGATTCAAGCAACTGTAAAAGTGGTGGGCCTGGAGAGATTTGAACTCTCGACCTTTCGGTTATCAGCCGAACGCTCCA
>CAZYJH010000048.1:0-10475 GCA_964647775.1 uncultured Candidatus Bathyarchaeia archaeon | reverse complement strand
TCTTCGCCTCTGACCCAGCGTGTGGTTATGTGCCTAAGGTTCTGCGCGAAAAATAGTTCAGCATGTAGTCACTAATGGCTGATTCTATCTTTTTGTTGTGTAAATGGCGATTCTGCCGTTGTCATAGATTTTGTCTAAGGCAGGAGTTGCCTTGATGTTTGATACGATTTGCTTTGTGTCGACAACCACGAATTTGATGTTTTCTTCTTCGATGTAGGTGTTGAAGCCTCTTCCGTGAATCGGCAAGTTCGTCTGTGCCTCGAATTGCTGTTTCAGCTGTTCGGTTGTCCACCGTTCGGGCTTTTCACGTTCGAAGGCGTGAACAAGTACCGAAAAGGAGACTTCATGGTTTGTGTAGGGCGTTAGGTCACCGAAATCGTATTGGAGCCTCATGGCATCTATGAATCGACTGTTTAATGCCCCGAGGTTAAAGCCGTCTGGCAGTTCGTCAAACTGGATGGCAGTTACTATGCCGTTTTCTGTGTCAAGCACTGCCACAAGTTTCTCGTAGAGCAATTCTGAGCCCTCTACTAGTGCCCATTTTTCGCGTGTGTTTATGTATGTGGCATTGTCCCAAGGGTTCTGCCATTCAAGAACTCCGGGTATCAGCGCCTCGTAATAGTCGAGACTAAACTCGTAGTAATTGTTGATTAACAGTTTGACTCTTGACAAGTTATGGTTGACCCTGATGTTCCATTCGACGTCGATTGCGTAGCTGCTGCTTGAGAACGTGACAACCTTTTCTACCGTGAAAAGCTCATGGACATACTCTGAAACCAGCTGCGCTGTGTCTGTGGAGTTCTGTTTCCAGTAGATTCTTTCTGTGGTTTCAGAGAGGGGAATCTTTGTTTCGTTGCCCCAAGAGTCAAAGTAGAGAACCTTGACCTGATTGTTAGGGATGTTCAGTGCCCTGGTCCAGATGTTGAAAACTGAAGCATACACTGCCTGACCAGCGCTTGGGCTCACCGGATCAAACTCCCGCGTGAGAACAAGGGAGTTATCTATTTCGTAGAAGCTGTACAGTATTGCCTCAGCAACTATGTTTCTTGAGTAAAGCGGGTCTGTCTCCTGTGTTGTGTTGTGGTCTGAAAAGATGTAGAGCCAAGACCCTGGACTTCTTGTGGTAACCACTACGCCGTCAGGCGCTGAATGCTCCTTGATCCAAATGCCCGACTTGTAACTAGAGATTGGTGCTCTCTCATAGAACTCTGGATAAACTCTGACTACTTGAAAGAAGGCATAAACTTGGACCAGGAAAAGCGAACAAATTATTGCTATCGCGAGAAACTTTGTGGCTTTCACCAGAACATTCCTTTTTGTGACTTTCGGAATTACCTTCGATTCTAGTAGCTCACGTGAAGTTTTGATGATGTAGTATACTGTTACGCCGGAAAGGATGGCTATTGGCGTGGCTAGAAAGTAGACGAAGCGTTGGTATGGCAGGTAAATTCCGAACAAGTATAGCTGAGCCAAAAAGAAGGGAACGGCGAGCCAAAAAATAATCAGCAAGGAATCTTTTGAGACTTTTTTCTTCTTCAGCAAAACGAAGATGAGGGGGATGCCTGCTGAAGCTAAGAAAAGGGTTGCTCCGAAGTTCTTGAGTAGTGAATTAAAGGTAACTGCGGAGATGTTATAGACGTTCTCTTCCATCGAGAAGAAGAGATGTTCTATGATCATGTCGGCATATTCGATTATTAGCCTCGCGTACCAGGCAAGCAGAGCTAAGCCGCCTCCCACAAACACGGCGAGAAAAATCAGGATTTTTCTTTTTGATCCGATGGTGCTGACTAGGAAGGCTGGGATAAACATCAGAACGAAAACGAAGGTGACAAGCGTATGGCACAATCCTATGGTGGCGGCTCCCAGAAACAGGAGGACTGTTTTAACGGAGACTATGAAGTCCTTGTTTAGTATGTAAAAGATGAGGGCGATGTATGCTAAGCCCAGAAAGTTTGCGTAGCCTCCCCAAAATATCATCTCAAAGAGTGGAATTGACAGAATCGTGAAAACGGCTGAGGCAACTGCGACGCCTGTTCCAAAAATTTTTCTGCTCAGCAGATATGTAGCCAACAGCAGCAGCACATTGAGGGTGGCAATCAGCAGTTTTATGAGAAAAGCTGCGACCATGACGTCGAGGGTTCCTGCAAAAATTTGGAGCATGGCTACGACGGTGTGGAAGAGGGGCGGGTACCATGCGACTTCGCTGTAGCTGACTCCCTCATCCTTTACTATTCTTTCTGCTTTTCCTAGGTGCACCGCGGGGTCGTTTCCGGGGAGAACGCCGCTTGTGGACATCTGGTAAACTGTAACTACGAAGAGGGTGCAGCATGCTATCAGGACGAAAACCAGTTCAAGGGTGGATAGTCTTAGCTTCTGCACTGATTATCCTCCAAAGTGGAATGTTGTAATAATGACTAGGGGGTCAGCATATAAAAACATCCAGTTCTAATCTGCGGATTATTTGCCTAGACTCAGCATCAACTGTGCCATTCTCTAGTGCAATCGTTTACATTCATCATAATATATCCATGTTCGTAAATACATCAGTTTTCCCAGCATTCACGTGCAAGAAACTTCCCTTTTAAGATGTGTCATCTCTTGATTCGTAAGGTTGAAGTCATGACGCATCTGTTCTGTGATTGCTGCGGAGATTCGGTTAAGGCTGTGTATCCATGCAAATTTGTTTTTCATGACGGTTTAACCTGCGACTTCAACATCTGCCTAGACTGCATGGAAAAGGGAACCCTGAAAATAGATCTCCAACGAAAGCGGCTGGTTTCTAAAATCCTTCTCAGATTAGCGAAGAAACGGCAGCCTTCATAAAAAAGGCGTACGCAGTAGATGTTCAGTAACCAGAACAGTTTGTTCTAATCCATGGAACTAAATTTCGCCAATCCTAAATGAGTATGTTTGCGGGGTTGGAAAAGATGCTGTGTTTAGTAAAGCATGTGACTGTTAACGAGTTAAACGAGCTAATGGACGCTATTGTAAATGTAAACTCGAAGTCCAGCCGTTCCTAGAAACGGTTCCTTTCTTGTTTTATTTTGTTACCTGAAAAACTGTGATGTCTCCGCCGCTAAACACTGTCCGAAACGTGGGGTCTTCCGAAAACTTCGAATAGACGTCCCGATTTCTGCATACCACATAGGAAACATTATACGCTTCCAGCATTTCCCTGTAATCCCATGCCATGAGCGGCTTAGATGTTACAGTTTCTTGTGGCGAAAGGGCAAGCGCCCAATATCTTTTTTCAACTTGGTCTGGGTAACTCAGGTTTTGTGCGTCAAAGACGCCGACAAGCATTCTGATGTGTATGCTTTGCTTCCACGGGTATCTGAAGAGCATTTGTACCCGAATTGGTGCATCTTTTATGGGGTTAATCTCTGCTGGCATGTCTTCTTGGAAGATTACCTGTCCGCACATTCTCTTGAATGGATCATAAAATCCAAAGTTTGTTAGCGATGGATCGATTGTCACGTTGCCTTCTGTGGTGTAGATTGGGAGCCAAATGTTGAAGAGGTTGGTTTGGTTACTTTTGACTTCTATGTCGTATGATATTTCAGCAAATCTTACTCCCTGCTGGACTGTCACCGTTTTTTTGACTATAGAAAGATCATCCTCAAATGTCACCGTCAGGTTCGCCGAGTTTTTATCTGCCACCAGTGTATTGGCTTCAACCATTTTCATTTCCGCCAATGTTGTGCTCTTATCGACTACTGTTCCATTGTCGTCAGTCCACTCATAAACCATTATGATTCCGTTGTCTTGGAAATCAAACAGCGGATAAACTTTCCCGCTCAATGTTTCTATGCTGAATTCGGGGTTGCAGCTTGGCAGGTATGGTCCATCGTCTCTAACTTGGATTAAGCCGTTGTCAATGTAGTAGTTAGTGTCAAGGAGAAGCTGCGCTGATTTGGCAACATCCACCTCATGTGCATACAGTAGAAACTCTAAGCCTGCTGCGCTGAGGGTGGTTCTTTCGCCGATTCCAGAGAGCCACCACCCGTAAAGGTGATCGGTGACTAGCACAGAATCTTCTGGGGTATTGTTTCTTATCCACTCCAGCCCATAGGCTTCAGGCTGCTGTATTGTTGAGTACCAATTCACTCGTTGCATGGCGTCGCTTGGAAATATGGACCACAGAGAAACCATGATGAAACTAAAGAGGATTGCAATAGAGGCTACTACAGGAAGCGTCTTTTTGATTCTGCTCCATTTTATGTTAACGAATTTGTTGATTGCAATTGATGTGTAGCGGAAAAGATAGAACAGCCCTGCTGATATTATTATGATTCCTGGAAAGTCAATGAAGTACATGAATCTTGAGTAGTCAGTGAATATGCCGAAAATGTAGGCTTGAGTCATAACTATGGGCACAAAATACCATGCCATCAGCATCAGACCCACCCTGTCAAAAACTCTCTTCCTAGCTGCTTTCAGCATCAAGAGTGTTGGGATAAGCGCAACAATCAGAGCCAATATTGCGGGTTCGACGGAGCGGTTTGCTAGAATCAGGTTTCTGTTGGCATCCAGTCCTCCAAAGAGGCTCCCTTCGGATGAGGCGCCCACATAGAAGCTGATGACCCTCAGCAGCCACGGCGCTACCAACAAAGCTCCCAGCGCTACTGAAACAGTGAAGAAGCGTAGCGTGCCCAAGATTTTCATGTCCTTGAGTTTCCTGATTTTTCCTATTAGCAACAAAATGAAGTATAGAGCCAGGATTGGAAAGAAGACAGATAGGCTGAATGTGTGCGTTATGATTAGGGCTCCAAAAAGCAGTATTCCCATCAGCAGATGGAGAAGGTTTGGCTGCTCGATTTCCCTGAGAAACAGATAGAAGATTACCACAATCAGGGCAAGGGACACCACGTTAGTGTAGCCGCCCCAGCTTAGCATCTCAAAACTTAACGCCGAAATCGTTGCAAAAAAGGCTGCCAGCAAGCCCGCATTGTGGCTTCTCCAAACCCTTCTGGATATCAGATAGGCGGAAAAAACTATGATTGAGCTGAAGAAGAGGGCGGTGATTAGCTGGGCAAGGAGCAGCGGCATTCCTGACAAGAGAATCAGGGTGGACACAAACAAGTGGAATCCCGGAGGCGTTACAAGGGGTTCTCCTCCCATGTGGTATGGATTCCATGTGGGCAGTTCTCCCCTGTCCAGTATCAGGTTTATGATGCTGCCGTGCAAGCCGATGTCCGAGCCCGGCGGGTACTCGTTATGGAAGATAACGGCTACCCTACACAGGAACCCGAAACTGAATATGAGCAGGAGCAGCAGAGTTGTCCTATACCTCGTCTTGAACCACCAGCTAAACTGAATTGACTACCTTCTTTTCAGTTGAACACGATTTATTGCTTTCCCAAAACACAACCCGCTTCCCCGATCATATTAGGAGCCTAATAACAGAAGATTGTTGAAAACAGTCTTTTTTCTGGAAAACCGCAGAACAACAAAAAGTATTTTCCAGTCTGAAACAGCTGAAACATGCCCTCTTAGTGAGGGGGAGCATATTACAAAAGATATAAAGGAATCATGTAACCGTTTAGATTTGAAGATGGGCCCGTGGTCCAGTTGGTTAACTCCATGTGAGGCCAAAAGACGCTTCCCTCACGCGGAAGAGATCGCCGGTTCAAATCCGGCCGGGCCCACCATCTGTTCTGCCGAGCTTTCAGAGGTTTTCCCGAATTTTTTGTGCAGTCTCATCCAATTCGGTTCTCTCAGAGGCTGCACGTCCATGATGCCCCACCCAGACTCCAGATTTGGAGCTGGCAGGTATAACATGAAAATGAAGATGGAACACCACCTGACCTGCAGCCCTGCCATTAAGCTGGATGACCTTTATTCCGTCTGCGTCAACAGTTTTCTTTACAGCAACACAGACGCGCTTAACAACCGCTATCAATTTAGTTAATGTTTCTTCGGGAACTTCACAGATGGTTTCCCAATGCTGCCGAGGAACAACTAATGTGTGGCCAACGTTGACAGGATTCAAATCCATAAACGCCAAAACGTCCTCGTCCTCGTAGACTATGCTTGCCGCTGCTTTGCCTGACACTATGCCGCAGAAGGGACAGGTTTCAGCCATTTTTTTTTCACTTCCCGGATAGTTCAGCCTTGTTCGTGCAGGGGTTAATAGTTTACGGTCAGCGGAGGTAGGGTTTTTCAAAAAGCTTAAAAAACCAGTTGTGGTCAATGTTCTGAATGGCGCCGAGGTAGCTCAGTTTGGGAGAGCACTCGACTCAACAGCAACCGTTGTTGAGGGTGAAGCTGAAGACCGAGTTGTCGCTGGTTCAAGTCCTGCCCTCGGCACCACCATTCTGTTTTAGTATCTAAAGCATACTCTTGATTTCAGTGAGTAACGCATCAGGATCGTCTTTTCAGAATTGTGTAAAGCGCAAATATGACTGCCAAATAGGCAGCTGTTCTGATTACTATCAGGAAGATTTCCAATGCATCTTTTAGTCCAAGAATTGTTGCCAAGTGGGAAACGCCGAATAGACCAAAAGCTATGCCGATGTAAAGGGGTGCAGGGTCGCCCTTTTTTCTGTAACCAAAAATTCCCAACAGAAGTATTATGATGCAAAGCGTCAAGTTCACGACATAAATGGGGTCCAGCACCAATGCCATGAAACACACCGGTCACAAAATTTCATGTTTTACGTTATTAACATTTGCCGCATCCCGATGTGGCTGTTGACTGCTTTTGGAAGGGTCTAGAATTAGGGTAGCATCTATCTAGACAGGAGTACCGGATGTGGCGTGCTGCTATTTTTTGATTTGCTTGTAGACGAGGTAGATTACTGCCACGATTATGATCCAGAATACGATGTCGGCTAGCAGGTATAATCCAGACCCATAAAGCGAGTATTCGTCAGGAGTTCCGGGAACGACGTAGGTCACCTTTTTCAGCCAAAGCAGAGGCAGACCATAACCTGTTATCGATGCGCCTAAACCCACGGTCATGTCTGCCGAATATAACACGGTCAACAGCGTAATAGCTATGCCACCTATAACCAGCAGCACGATTGCTTTCCAGTTCATTTTCATTATCTCTTGAACACCCCACAATAAGTTGTATTTATGAATATAATCTGTAGTTAAATTGAAGCGTTTTGTTTTTAACGTTTGCGGAGGCACAACCAAAAAATAGCACCCAATCGACCCGCCAACGAATAGACAACCACACACTGAGCCTGCTGAGAGTCGCGTGCCCTTCACGGAAATACATGCTAAAAAAAGAACTGCATAAACTTTATAGAAAATCAATAAGGTAATTGCCACTGGAGGGCTTACTTATTGCCAGAAACCTTTGAGGCTGAAACTAAAAGGGGGGCAACGTGGAGACAGCCAGTCGGTTGTGCAATTTCAACAATCGTGTGCACGGCTCTGGCCATATGGGCTGTTATCGAGGCTCCTGTTCCGCCGGCGCCGGGCGTTTCTGGGCTGTATGTTGCCGCAGCCGTTTTTGTTCCTTTGGCGCTTTGGTTCGGCGTCTGGGGAAGCATAGCAGGATATCTGAGCTGCGTCTTCATGGCACTCTATGTGGGTTATACACTAGATTTTGCTCTTGTCTGGTCACTGGCGGACCTCTTTGAAGGCTTAATTCCGTTACTGGTATTTAGAGCACTGAAAGCTGAGCCGAATTACACCTTCAAAAAGCCCCGAATCACGTATGGTTTGACTGCTCTACTATTGACAGTTTTTGTTGCTTCGGCTGTGGCAACAATCCTGACTCTAACAGAAGTCTTCATTATGACCTTCGCGGCTGCCCTCATCATATTGACGGCGCAGACGTTTGTGGAAGACCAGAAAACATGGATTATGTGGATAATCTTCGGCGTCTTTATTGCCAGCGCGGTTTCTGGAATCTTTGGAGTAGGAGCACTGGCAGCCTTCGGCAAAATTCCCATGGACATTTTTCCAACAGTGCTTTTCGGATGGGTCTTCGGCGACGTCATTGTCCTGTCAACAATCGGAACCACCTTAATGGTCGCCCTGACTCCGGCTATAAAGCGAACACACGCCTACGTCAAAGGATACTTCTCCTAACAACTTCTTTCGGCGCCAGAATGTGAGCGCCAGCGATGTGCATGCCAGATGAGGCTTATATACAAAAACTGACGGTTGTTACATGTCATGCAGATTGTCCTGATTCAGCCTCAGTCTGGAACGCCATCCTTGAAGGTTCCGCCCCTCGGTTTAGCATACATAACGGCTGTGCTGAAAAGAAACAACATTGAAGCAAAAATTGTTGACTTGACCGCAGAAAACATAGACCTCAGCACATATCTAAGCCATGAAAAACCAGACGTCATCGGAATCTCCTCAATCGTCACAAACGCCCGCAACGCACTCAAAATCGCTGAAACCACAAAAAAGATTCTTCCCAGAAGCTTCGTGGTGATGGGCGGTCCTTACCCCAGCATGATGGGAAACCTCCTCTTGGCGAGACACAGAGAGGTTGATGCCGCGGTTGTGGGTGAGGCGGAATTCGCTTTTCTTGATTTAGTTAAATGGTTACAGGACGGAAAGCCGTTAGATGCTGTTGATGGAGTGATTTTCAGGAAAGAAAACAAGATTATGAGCAACCCGCCGCCAAGCCCCATAAGCCCGCTGGACCAAATCCCGTATCCTGCAAGAGAAGAACTGAAAATGGGTTTGTACGGCGAGAATGCGGGAACAATATTCACGTCCAGGGGGTGCCCTCAGCAGTGCGTCTTCTGCAGCCGCCCAGTGTTTGGAAGACGGTGGCGTGGTCACAGCCCAGAGTATGTTTTGAAGGAAATAGAGCACCTGATGAAGGGGTATGGAGTGTCTACTCTGAGTATTCTTGACGATAACTTCACGGTCAACTTGGACCGTGCAGAAAGGGTTCTTGACGGAATAATAGCAAAAAAATGGAAGCTTGCCATCTACTTCTGGAATGGCATGCGAGTGGACCACATGACAAAACAGTTGCTGACGAAACTGAGGAAGGCTGGATGCACAGCAATCAACTTCGGCGTTGAAGCGGTAGACCCAAACGTGATAGAGGGCATAAAAAAGGGTGTGAGTCTAGAGCAGATAGAGCAGGCAATAAAGCTGAGCCGCGAACTGGGTATCCGAGCCAACGTTTTTCTGATGATTGGGAACCCCGGAGACACGGCAGAATCGGCTGACAAAATCATCGGTTTTGTTGACAAACTGCATGTTGATGGCGTGCATTTGAGCATGGCGACTCCTCTTATGGGAACAGGGTTTTGGGATTGGGTTGAAAAGAATGGGCGGTGGCTGGACTGTGACCATGAGGAGTTGCTGGATTGGCCTATAGACGACAATGACGAAGCCTATCCTGTGTTTGAAACCTCTGACTTTTCTGCTGATGAAAGAGTCAGAGCCTACAGGAAGACAAGAATTATCCTAAAGGAGAAGGGTCTGCTCCTCTAGTTCTGGGGCTAAAGAATAAAATAGTCAGAAAGCTATTGGTGACAATACAATCAAAAGGGGCTACATGAAACAAAGCCGTAATGATACCAAAGAGAGGCTGGAGACATTCATGAAACGTCAACACTTGGCACTCATCGTGGCGGTTACAGCGGTAATCGTCATCAGTTCAGCAGCAGTTGCCCTAGTAAGCAACAGCCCAGCATCTTCTGAGCCAGCAAATTACACATACACTGTAGTCAACGTGTATCCTCATGACCAAACTGCTTTCACAGAGGGACTGGTTTTTGAGGACGGCGCACTCTATGAGGGAACAGGACGTTGGGGTCAATCTACGTTGCGCCGCGTAGATTTGGAGACCGGCACCGTAACTCAGCTTCACTCTTTAGATAACAACCTTTTCGGCGAAGGAATCACAATCTTCGGAGACAGAATCATCCAATTAACATGGACGTCGGGGAAAGGCTTTGTTTATGACGAAAGCTCGTTTGACCTGCTGCGAGAGTTCACCTATTCCACCGAAGGGTGGGGAATCACGCATGACGGCAGCAAGCTGATAATGAGTGACGGAACAGCAACCCTGTATTTCTTGGACCCGGAAACCTTCCAGATTATTGGTCAGATTGAGGTGCGCGACGAAGAGCCTGTTACCAAACTAAACGAACTCGAATACATTGACGGCAGAGTCTATGCGAACATTTGGATGGAAGAAAAAATTGCAATAATAAATCCGCAGACTGGGCAGGTCACGGGGTGGATAAACTTGGAGGGACTTGAAGCGGGAAACCCGAATGCTGATGTGCTCAATGGAATCGCATACGACGCTGAAGCGGATAGGCTCTTTGTGACTGGAAAACTGTGGGCAAATCTTTACGAAATCGAGCTTCTTCCTGCAGCATAGAAGACTGTTTGTCTACTGTAAACCCTAAAAATGGGGAACAAAAAAAGGGAGAGGGAACAGCCCTCTTATTCTTCTAGGATTTTGTTTGCTTCTTCGCCGTAGGCATCCATAACGTAGGGTATTCCAGAGATTTTCGCTGCCTCTTCAGTTA
>CAZYJH010000047.1:0-10482 GCA_964647775.1 uncultured Candidatus Bathyarchaeia archaeon | reverse complement strand
ACAGACTAGTTAGGTATAAAACAGCCCCCTTAATTACTATTTATACATTTCTGGAGAGAATGCCGTTCTGTTGTGATAAAAGTGACAAATCAAAAGAATGCATACGTGGACGTTAACCCAGTTATAGTAACTTCAGACTGTAAAATAGTTCTCGCCAAAAGAGTGGAAGGAATTGTGGGGGGAGGAAAATGGCACCTGCCCGGAGGAAGAGTACAGTTCAAAGAAACCTTTGACCACCGAAAAACTGTCGAAGACGCCTTCTCCCTATTAAGGAATAAATGCTCTGCTACGAAAGCTGCGCCCTGAAACTCGTGCACAGATAAACGGACTCAAAGATGTCTATAGGTCGTCTGCTAGATATTTCAGGTCGAATTCTCGTAGCTTGCATCCTGAGCCTATGCTGACAAGGAACGATTCGAAGTTGTCCAAGTAGTTGCCCCAATCCATGGAAAAGGCTCGCATGAACTCGGCGTATGCGGAGTATTTCTTGTGGAAGGATATCAGAACCATATCTTTTGCAAGCCCTTCACCGTCAGCGCCGAAGATGACATTAGGGCGTTTAGCTAACCAATCCTTAGATTTTTTCACTATTTCTTCAGCTACGTCAGTTCCTGGCCAAGTTTTTGTTTTCGCAAAGGTAAAAGCCATTATCTGGTAACCAAGTTTCTCAAAATCGGGAATTATGGTGTAGGTTTTGATGTACTCTTTTTCGATTCTGGCGCGAGTTCTAGAGACAGTGGGTTGTGAGACTCCTAGAATTCCAGCTAATTCTCTGTCGCTTTTCTTGGAATTTTTCAGCATCTCACTTACTAGTCTAAGAAGTTTTTGAGGTTTCATGATATAGTATTTTGTGGTAAGTCCTTTAAAAGTTTGATGCATTATTTGCCCACTTCTTTAAAAGGCGGGGATGTCCCATTGTGCATTTCGATACATTTTTGCCGATTTTTGTACCTCAACTTGGTGTAAAAGATGGACAGGTCACCAATGCCGGGGGCGCTATTTGAATAAAGATTGCAAAAGATTGAAACATTTCATGAGAGAAGTTGCTGATTGTACCGTTAACTGGTTCTTTCCTGTTAGTTTGAATCCACTTCCACGGCTAACCCTTGTTTAATGAAGATTCTAGCATTTTCCGGAGGCAGGTTTGCTATATCCTCTGGCGCAAAGGGACCATAAGTTTTCAGGTCAGACCCAACTAAGGCGGGGATTTCCTGAACAAAACGCAGAACCGTCATCGCCTGTTTCACATCCTTTTCGACGTCTGATAAATGCCCGCGAAGAACATCCTTGGAGAAGGCTTGGTAAGCTTCGGGCAGCGGCAAAACATCTCCATACAACTTTTTTTCCTCTTCAGTTAAGGCGTCTCTGGCAACTGTTTCTCGGGACAAAGCTTTTTTCAGAAGTTTTTCATACCGGCATCGAAGAAGTTCGGCAACCACAATCTTGACGTGTTTAAATTCGTTATCCAGCAGTTTGGCTTTTGCCGTTTTTTTGTCTAGCATCCGATTTTCCTCTTTCATTTTTTTGATGTAAGCAGCGATTCTGGCGTAGAAATTCTTTGGCAGCCGCTGAATTTCCAGAGTTTCTTTTTCCGTTTTCCACATTTCATACAGTTCATCATACAAGTTTACTGCACCACCTTTGCCACACCCTTACACAGCAGCATCAGCGCCGCCGCGGTGGGAAGTTCAATTTTCTGTCTTTCAAAGGGACCATAGATGGTGTCCTCCACCCTGAATTGAGGAGCCTCTGAAACACGAACAGTTACCTCTCCCCCTTTAAAGGCTACTGCGCTCTTGAGAGGGTCAAAATCTTCGATGTCGGGGATGGGAAATTCAACCTTTTTTAAGCCTGTTTTTCCATGCAGCGAATTGGACAGTCTTATCAGACGGTTGATGTCAGGGGTAACAACAGTGTCGATTTTCACAGACTGCTTGTCCACTCCATATTGTGCAATCTTTTTCCAAGTTTCTGGGCTTATGCCTTTCACGACCCCCCAAGGACCCTTCTCCTTCCAGCTCTCCAGAAGCGCCTCTCTATGAGAAAGCAACAACTTTATGTGCGCAGGCTTCAGACCCGTTTTCGTTAATTCTTCTTTGGAAGCTGTTAACAGGAACTCGTAGGTTCCCTTGGCAACTCGTCCCCGCCAGCCGCGATCATTCAGGTCTGGACCAGCAACCATCCTATCTGATGCAGCGCTTTTTCCTATACCATGAAATTCGGGTTCTAATCCGATCCCCATTACGTAGTCAACGATTTCTTTGCGAGCCAACGAATCCAATTCTCGAACAGCTTCGCTCTCAACGTGAACATGGTATCCCCTATGCCCCGAAAACGCAACAGTCAACACCTCTGAAGATAAACCGAAATCCTCCATCAAAACATCCACAAGCTTAATCGCTTCAGCCTTGGCAGCTTCTAAACAGATTTCGCAAGGCCAAGTTTTTTCTTTAAACTTTATTCCGCCACAACTGGAGCATTTTTGTGGAGGCTTGCCCTTGCCAGAGGCGCCGCAGCCAGTGCAGACCCAGATGTCGTGAACCGTGGCGCAGGGGGTCGGGATGTGGTCTGCGTCAATGTCAAAAACCAAGTCGGCGCCCAGCCACCCTTTTGCTTTCATCTCTTCCTCGGGGCGTTCATAGTAGGCGCTTGAGTAGTAAACGTCTGAGGGCACAACAGAGCATAACGCGGATCGGAGGCTTTCAGCGTCGATGAAGCCTTTGTGCCTAAGCATGACCCTTTTTTCGAGGAGGAGAAAGCCGAACTCCCGCCTTTTGAAAGAGGAGGGGGGCAGAATAGATGAGGAATGCTGTTTATAGTAGTCAGCGAATCGGTCTCGGATATAACTTTGCGACAGAGAGGACATGTAATATTCCGCCAAGGTTCTTTATGCTGTTTGGATATATTAGAGCAAAAACAAATTTAAAACGATTAACGTCCTTTGAACTTGAAGGGGTCAGGCAGCAGCTTTTCTGGTTTTAAGGTGACAAAGCCAGATGTGACGGAATTTGGATGGTTTTATATGAAACATGAAAGCTAGTACTTTTGAGGAAAGATGCGAAAAGAAAAAAGTAAACGTGTCCGCGAAGAAGAGGAAGAAGAGAGAGAAAAAGAAACTGAGACCACCGACATTTATGATGAGGAACAGCTGGAAGAGATGCTTGATAACGACGAGATAACGGAAGCTGAATACAGTTTCATGCAGGGAAGAGAAGTTAGAAAGAAAAAGAAGCTTGGTCTGGAAAGAAAAGAACATGAGGACACAGAATCGGTAGAGCTGGCAAAAAACGAGTATGAAGAAGACTGAAATTCCATGTTGTCCAACAGTTCTGTTAGGGGCTAGAAACAAAGCTCATTTATTATTGGCTTGTTCCTCTTCAGGGAAATTCTCCAATTTACGTTTATAGCAAACCAGAGGATTCACTGCTCCTCTACATTCAGGTTCTGGTGAGATGCAGATGCCGTGAGTGCGTAACGTGGCACAGTTTGGGGGGGTATACTTTGTTCCTGAGCCTCTGGTTCCGGCTATGTGCTGCACCTGATAGCGGGTCATTCGCTCGTTGAAGTCGGAGACGGAGCGGAAAAACTTGAAAACATCCTCTTCACTCATTCCAATGTTTAGCAGGAAGGAAGTTAACGCGAATCTGCCAATGTGAGAAGCGGGGCGACCAGCCGCAACCCGTTCATACACGCCCTTAATACAGGAAGGAAAAGCCTCCATTACCACACGGTCGGGCATCTCTTCACGCTGTATCTGTTCCCGTCTCTCTGCCGACAACTGCCTCAACCGGGTTACTCGAGCCATGATGCCGGGAGGAAGAGACTTTATCTTCGTGTCAAGTCTACTTTCCACATATTTGCGCACTTCCTCTTCTAGCAAGCGACTGGCTTTTTGTTTTGTAAGGTAAACTTTTCCATCAACCATCTTCTGATTAACAAGTTTCCAACGCTTATCATGAAAGCCTGTTGCATTCTTCAAAAAAATGGGAAACCTAACAGCGAAAACGTAAGGCTCTAGACCGAAGTCGTCAACGTTCCAGTTGAAGTTGTTGGCGACCTCCAGCAGCTTCTCTTTCTCTTCACTCTTCAGTAAGGCAGAGGCACGTTTTGCTTCGGCTAACGCAAACCTGCTTTTGATAAACGAGTCTTCGGTTCCAACAGCCAACATGACCGCTAAAGGAAAAGAGAAAATCTCAATTTCTCTCTCGCTATCATTCATTTCAGTTACTGGTTTAGTTTCAGAATAAGCAGATACGTCCCGTAATGCAGCTTCAACGCGTTTCTCAGCTCGATCCAGGAATGGGAGATAAAAGTCGCTGTCCCGTTCTAACTCGTCAAAGTCTATTCCTATTCCTCTTACGTGCTCAGCAGCCTCTTTCATGAAGGGATATTTTGCCCGGTCATAAGCAGTAAGTAACTGCTTAACCTCCACTTACATTATACTACTCTACTTCTATTCTGGGAGCCAAGAAAAACTTTAGCTGTCCAGCTTTTTCCTGCTGGAAATCCAGTTTAATCGGCATATCCGTCGAAAACTCTATGACAACAATCTCTGATGTCGGCACAGCCGCCTTAACTATCTCTGACAGGTAACTTAAGCTGAAAGTAGCCTTAGAAGCCTCCTTCGCCGCCATCTCCAAGAGCACATCGTCTCCTGCCTTAAACTCGATTGTAGCCCCCATAATGTCGCCTGAGGCAGTCATAACCATCTTGTCTTTGTCCGCCTCAACTCGAACATGATCGCTTACCAGAGACGCATCCTCGATAGCCTCACGTAACCCCTGCGTCGTAGTCTTCGCCTTCACATTAAAGTTGACTTTGGGAGTTGGAACCTCCTCATCCATAGCCTCCAAAGTAGGCATATTGAAGGTGCGCGAATAGTTTCCTCTGATCGCAATTTTCAGTTTCCCAGTCTTTTCATCCAGAGACAATTCAACAGACTCGTCTTTTCCTGTTCTCCTCAGCAACTTCAACATTTCACTTATGTTGATGCACATCTTCATAGTTTCACTGCAGGAATACTCGTCGAAAACTGTTTTAGGCCACTCGAAATCGACCATGGCGACCCGTGAGGGATCCATGGCGCGAAGCTTAATTCCGTCTGGAGTGAGGTCGAAGGTGGCTTCGTCTACGAGTATCGAAATGGCGCCCATCATATCCTTCAAAACTTTTGCGTCAGCCATTTTTGCCTTGAACATTATCAAATCTCCGTTAGCATTTATGTTAAGCTACCTATAATTTAAGCTGTTTGATTCCTTCTGGAACCCATATGCGAAGAGCATGTTTTTGATTAGAGGCGATGTTTTAGCTGTATTCGCGGAAGGTGTAGTTGCATTTTGTGCATCGGAAAAACTGTGTTGACGACTCGTCTGTGCCACGGGTCTGTACTTGCCACGCGTAGGCAGTGTTGTTACCACATTTGGGGCATTCTATCCTGACTGTGGGCAGAGTGCGCAGTTTTTGTTCCTCTTTGCCGATAATGGCTATGGATTCTTGGGGAGAACGTTCTATGGTTTTGGGGGAAAGGGGCGGTTTATCGCCGATTTGCTTATTATAGCCGCATTTTGGGCATACAAGATTAAAAACAGCCTTTTTTCCCTTTTTTTTGCTAGTTGAAACCAGCCGCATCCCACATTTCGGACAGAATTCCATATCACTCACCACAATTTCTGCGCAAATTCGATTGCAATTTACTCTTTTAAATCTTTTCTTTTGAACGGGTTAATCCGGAGGCTATGATGTGCGCGACCCGCAAAGCCTCAGGAATTAGACTACGAGTGGATGTTACCCTCATAACCTTTTCGGCATCCTCCCGCAGAATACCTGCCGCATGCATGTAAACGGGGTTCTCCCCCGCTCTTGTCTCAACCTCGAATAGTTTTCCAGCATTCGCCATAGCTTCCCATCTGATCTCAAAATCCGGGAGATTCCTAAGAGCGGTTCTTACTTCCTCTAAATCAGGTTTTTCTCGCACCACCGATATGACAGGCAACTCTACCTTCCGCGAGAGTTCACTGATGTCCACCACATTGAAGCCGGCAAAGGTGACGCCGTCTAAGACGACGACCCGAAGTTCCCCATAGAAAGGAGAGCCTTCGATCATGGCAGCAATTTTTTCTGTAGCATCCAGCCCATCAATGGTTATCTCTGTGCGCATAACTCCTTCAAACCAGTAACCTCCCCGATAAACGACGCCCACAACATCAGCGGTTCCCTTGCTGCGGGGAACAAATCCGCCATCGTCAATACCCAGCACTCGAATCTCAGGTTTTATGGAGCGAAATCGTTTAGGAGGCAAAACTATCCGTCCTCCAATTCGTCTTACTTAGCCTTTAAATCTTATTCACGCTCTTACTAAGTCACAAGCTAGACAGAATATGAGAAAGGGGAGCCAGCATGTTTGCCTTCATACCACAATACGAAAGCCTCAGCGAAGTTCTCATGGACCAGAAACTCGCTAAACTGGGAGACGCGTATGTGAATTTTCTTTATTCTCTAGCACTATCCAAAAAGAAGGCAGAACCGGCAGGAACAAAGGTTCAAGGTCGCCTGCTTGCGGACGCCTTCAAAAAGGCTGATTTAAGAAAATTTTTGCCCTCAAGGGTTGACCGCCACAAACAGGCGGACGCCGCTGAAGCCCTGATTGTATATGCTTGGATACGGGGCTCGATGACGATGGAGGAGGCACTAGAAATCCTAGAACAAAACGAGGACCCTGTTGAAGCGTTCAGCGTCCTTCTCGTAACTGCAAAGAACAGAACTGAACGGTGAAACCTTCAAAAGACGGCTTATTTCGCTTTATATGCCTTAGATGCTTTCTTGAAAGATTTATCGAATTCTTTGCTGAGCTCATGAACTTTTTTGGCTGCCTCTTTCACAACGTCTTCTGGACTATGTTTATCCTTTGTTTGAACATACAGTATGCCGCGGTCAAACAGGGGGTGCGGCACGTCGTAGCCAGCCATTTCGATGTTGTCGTCTTCCAGAAGCGCCTTCTGTAGCAGATTCAGAAGCGAGTGCCCCTCTCCCTCTACCTCGACTTTTAGTTCATTGTCTGTGCTTTTCAGAAACTTAACTTTCATTTCTCTTTCCCTCATGATTCACATCTTTTCCATAATCAGGAGCCATTTTTCGTCTCTCAAAGTTTCCGCAGTTGGAGCATCCCATTCCACGATTTGCCGGCTCCAGCACACTTCCACATCTTGAACACAGGGCAAGAATTACCCCTAAATCGTTATCTGCTGTCGACAAAAAGATGGACCTGTTTGCGGTGCTGATGACCTTAGCCCTAACAATGTCGCCTGATTTACAGACATCATACATGTTGTCTACATAGCCGTGGCTCACACCAGAAATGTGTAAGGCGCCCTTGAAAGCGCCGGAAAGCGTTTTGTCTCCAATCTTGAAAATGTGCAAAACCGCATTCTTGTTTCTCACTTCTGTAGCCATTCCGGTGATTATGTTTCCAACATGCGGGACGGTTGCTTCTTCAATAACGGGATACACTGAAACTTGCCTGTTTAACATGTCCAGCAGAGTGCGCCCAGTTACTTGTGAGTGGATAACTCCGTCTTCCACGTAGGTTCCGGGTCCAGACGTAAACTCTTCTATGACGCCTAAACGGTCTCCGGGAACAACGAAGAGACCACTCTTTCTGTCAGTTTCTGTCATAATCTTTTCCTTCTATTTTATACAGATCAACTTGAATACTCTTTTTTTTCTTTGTGTGAAACTTGAACATCCTCGGAATTTCCATTTCCAGAGGGAGTATAGTAGTTATTTTTCCTCCGTGCTCCTCAATAAACCTTTTGATAAATTGTCGGTTGCTTTCTCCGCCTTTATGAAAGGAGTAGACCGTGCTACTTAACTCTAAAGATTTGGTGATGAACCGCCTATCCGCTCTTTTTCGTTGAACCCCGAAGGGAGGATTCTGCAGGACAGTGTCAAAAGCGCCTTTAACAACGTCAATGTCTGCTACAATCCAATGGGTTTTTTCTTTCACACCCAAGTTATCCGCATTTTTTTGCGCCACCCTCACCGCAGCCCGATCCACATCAACGCCGAAGACCTCTTTTGCACCTAACAGAGCAGCGCCTATAGCCAGTCTGCCAGTGCCGCAGCCTAACTCGATCACAGTTTTGTCGAGAATATCGTCGTTAACGTAAGCTGCGAGGTAGAGGGTTTCTGCTGCCACGTTTGAGGGCGTGGTGTATTGTTCAAGGTAAGCGTTGGGCATCGGATGGGCTTCAATCTGTGACAGCGCCCGCTCTAGGTCGCGTTTCCGAACCAGCCTTTTCTGAGCAGCTCCTCCCATGATAGTTCTCCCAGCAATACAAGTGCTTCGTTAAGATACAAAAGAGGTTTACTGAAATGGGGTGCATCATCCAAGGAAAGGCGGGGGCAGGCAGTGTTCACAAAAGCGTCTATGCTTGGAAACTGCATGAGGGCGCTGGGTGTAACCTCTCTGAGGGCAAGCAATGTAGCCTTTAGTCCCTTTTGTTCAATCTTCTCTTTGATGTCCATGGCAGCCCTCAGCCTCATCTGCCCACTTTTCAAGCTTATCAAGACGCCGAAGCTCTTTGCCTCCTTTGCCGCAGATATGTTGCCCCAACGTTGCATAATGACTCTTCTAGCTTCATCCTGGATAGGATACGCCATTTCTTCGTACGGATCAGCGACTATTGTTGGCTTTCCCGTGGCTAAAGCTACACCCATGGCGTGAAATCTGCCGCCGCCAACAAAAAGATACGCCTCAACCTTGCCCGAAACAGACTGGGCGTTGCCAAAGTCGCATCCGATCACCTGTCCAGCATGTTTAGCTGAATCAGCATCCCCCACAAAAACGGTTTTTCCGGCAGCCTCAAGCAGCTTTTTTGCTTCGTCCAGCTGGTGGACATGCTGAACTGTTGTAACCAACCCGATTTTGCTCCAAGATTCAAGATGGGGCAGGGCTGCTGTTAGGGCTTTTTTGATGCCGATTTTTGCCCTTGCCTCCACATAAACGATTGGGATGTCGGTGTTCATGGTCAGGGGGGTGTGCCCGTAATGGATTATGAGGTCAGCGCCCAGCAGTTTTGCTTCAGAAACAGGCAGGTCACAGGCGCCATAACAGGGGTCAGATGAGACGATCGGCAGAGCCCCAGCGTCCTCAACAACTGAGGCTAGGCGCGGAGCAGCAGGTTTTAGTCCTTCCGGAAGCTGCAAGAACACGATTTTTGGCTTCCGCTGCTTTATTTCTTCTTGGAGTCGCTTCTCTTCAAGATCGAAGAACATCATCGTTCATCTACTGGGCAGTGTAGCAGACGCAATCCGAAGATTGGTTTTTGCGCCACCAATAAAACAGGTTAACGCGTTTATTTAATCTTCAAGCTGCTTACGCAAATTTTTTGATCAGATACTTGGAGTTAGCCTCTGTAATTCCCAGTTCCTTAGCTATTTTTGCGACGTCTTTCTTGTTTTTCTTAATAACTTCGATCAGCTCAGTCTCTATCTCCTTCACTGAAAGCAGAGTTTCAACAACCTTGTCGGGGTTGACGCCAATCGAATCCAGATGCAGGGTCAAGAACTTCAGGAAATCTTTTCCCAGATCGCTTGGTGCCTGACCGCAGATGCCCACAGTTCTTTCCGGAGTCATAGAATGGGCTCCTTCGCACAGCATTTCGATGGATTTAGTGACCGCGGGGTCAGATTCATTGAATTCCCAAGCAATTTTTTCGCTGTCACGGTCTATTCCGAGGGTTAGCTGGGTGAGGTCGTTGCTTCCTATGCTGAAGCCGTTGCAGTATTTAGAGAATGTTTTTGGGATGATGCAGATGCTTGGAACTTCAGCCATGAAGATGATGTCAGGTATTTTTAAGCCCTTTTTCTTGAAAGCGTTTTTGATTAGTTCGGTTACTTTTTCTGCTTCAGTAGTCGTCCTGATGAAAGGAACCATAGGAACAGCGTTTGTCAAGCCTAGCTTGTGCACTTCTGTGAAAGCTTCAAGTTCCAGTACATACGCCTCGCAGAAGAACTCGTCAATGTATCTTGAGGCGCCTCTGAATCCGATCATAGGATTGTTTTCTTGGAACTCAAGCTCGACCTTATTAACCTCGATAGCTGTTGAACCGCAGACAGGACATTTCTTCTGCGGGTGTAGAGATATGCTTTTGCCACACTTGCAGCTTATGTCATAATATACTGCGCCCGGAAGAGAGGCATATTCGTTTGTTTTGAAATCAGAGAATCTCACAATAATCTTGCGAGGCTTGAATGCACTAGCGATTATTGATACGCCAGTTTTTAGCCTTTGGATATATTCATCAGTTAAAGACGTAACGAATGGGTATTTTTTCTTAATGTCATCAGCCCATCTTTCAGGACCAAGCTGGTCAGCCCTCAGAGCAAACACGGGATGCAGTTCTGCGCTTGACACAACGAATTCGATTCGAACAAGAGAACTACCCTGAGAGGGCAGTTGGCTCACATGCAAAGCCTCATCAG
>CAZYJH010000046.1:0-10556 GCA_964647775.1 uncultured Candidatus Bathyarchaeia archaeon | reverse complement strand
TTGATGTAGGCGTCTCCTGTAACGTGAACAGCACCCTTTATCGTGACCTCTTTAGCCGCATTCAGGAAAGGCTTAACGTATATTCGTGTGGGCTCTAACGCCTCGTAGACGATTTCTCTGTTGAATCCGTCTGGAACGTCGAAGGGCTCGTATTTGCCGCCCCACTCCTTGAACAGAACCTTTCTTACTAGAGAGATTCCGTTGCTGTGGACCCCTGAGCTTCTTAAACCCACCACAACGTCACCCGGTTTGATGTTTCGCCCAGAAATAATGTCCCCTTCATTTACTTCGCCTACGCTGGCTACAATCAGGTCAAAGCCTTTTCCCTCGGTCAGCCCCTTTATGATGGAGGCTACGTCTCCGATTTCGCCTCCCGGAACCGGACAATCCGACTCCTCTGCGCCCTCAACTATGCCCTTCAGCCATTCCTTGACCATGTCTGGGTCGGAAACGTGGGCGTGAAAGTTGTCAACCAACGCCAAGGGAGCGGCTCCGGATCGTATCACGTCGTTGACTGCCATGGCTACGCCGTCCACTCCGATGGTGTCGTACTTGTCTGCCAGCTGGGCGAGGAGGACTTTGGTTCCGACGCCTTCTATGACGAGGTCGAGGTAGCGGTTGCCGGCAAGGAAGATGTTGCCGTAGGGCAGCTGAACAACTTTTCCGTATCTGCCCAGAGTGTAGGTTCGTTTCAGCATTTGGAGTGCCTGCTTGGATTTTGCTCGTGTTTCCCTGTCCACGCCCGCCTCCGAATAAGTAAGCCTCTTAACCATCATTTCCACACCTGACCAATGGGCAAAGTTTTCTTATAAGTTACGCTGTCCCAATCCACAAAACACCATCCACACTGGTTTGTTAAGAAAGCTTGACTTGTGATTCATCATGTTGGTCAAGTTTTCTTGACAAAAAGCTTTTTATGAATTTTCAACTGCCCTTTTACAGGGTTTTGTATGAACGGGGGAACAAGAAAGTTCTTGGCTTCTATATTTGTTCTGTTGATTGCTTTTTCTGTAGTCGTAACTTGTCTTTTTGGTGTTGAAGAAGTGAATGCACAGAAGGGAGGTTCTTGGACAACTTTGGCTCCTCTGCCAACGCCAATAAGCAGTTATAGAGATATCGTAGCGTTGACTGGGAAGATATACTATATTGGGAGCAACATGACCCTGTGCTATGACCGAAAAACAAACAATTGGACGCAACTAACTCCACCGCCAAATCCAATAGGACGTGTTTTTGCTGTGTGTCAAAACAAAATTTACGTTTTAGGTGGAAGCTCAGAAGTTCCAACACATGTCTATGACCCCGCCACAGACACATGGGAGAACAGAACTTCAACACATGAAACAACAGGTATATTACACGCTAATGTTGTGAACGGCAAAATCTACGTAATGGGTGGAGACTACATGCGTGGTCTAGGCACTTATTTTTCTGTGAGTTCCAATTATGTCTACGACCCACAAACAGATAATTGGACAAAGCTTGCAGACATTCCAGTAGGAGTTGGCGGGTATGCGTCTGCCGTGTTAGACAAAAAAATTTACATAATCTCAGGCGGGCACGGATATACATATCAATGGGGGTGGAACCCAATAAATCTGGTTCAAATATTTGACCCAACAACAAATCAATGGACAAACGGTACATCCATCCCCACACCAGTTAATAACGCAAAGGCATGTGTAATCACTGAACCGTCTGGGGCAAAGAGAATCCATGTAATTGGTGGAGAGTTAGAATATTTTTGGTATGACCAAGGTTATGGTGGGATTGACTTGCATCAGGTGTATGACTCAGAAACAGACACTTGGATAAACGCAACGGCTATGCCAACTCCCCGTAAGGGTATGGGGCTTGCAGTCATATACAATGAGATATATGCAATTGGAGGTGCATACAATGGAACTTTCATATTGGCAAACGAAAAATATAGCCCATCTGACCCATCAGGTTACATACCAGAGTTTCCCTCATGGCTTATACTGCCCCTGCTCATTGCCGCAACCTTGACTGCTATAATCTACAAAAAGAGACTAACCAAAAACAGACAATCTAGCGTTCATATTAGGAGCCTAATAACAGAATATTGTTGAAAACTAGCTTTTCTCGTGAAAATCGGCGCAACAGCATCATTTTGTTTTCTAAACGCTAGATGCGCATCTGCGTACGGGCTGTCTATGCGTGTTTTTGTGTGGATAGTCTTTCGATGACTATTCGTCTGAGTATTTTTAGTCCATGCCTGAAGCCCAGCTTCTTTTTGCCCAATCTTTTTCTGTATTTGATTGGCAACTCCACAATCTTGTATCCCAGCCTGTCAATGTGGTGATTCAGCTCTGCCTCGATGTCAAAGCCTTCTGATTTTGGCTTCCAGCCCTTCAGCAACTCATATCTGATGAGCCGAAGTCCAGTGTAAGGGTCATTCAAGTTTATGCCATTAAACATTCGCTGAACAAAACCCATAATCCTGTTTCCCACATAAAACTGGTTCCGGTCAGACTCCTTCTCATACTTCTTGCTGAACCTGTCACCTAAAACCATTCCAACCTCAGGGCTCACATCAAGAACGTACATCATCTCTTTGATGTGCTTAGCAGGATAAGTGTAGTCAGCGTCAGTAAGCGCAACATATGAAGTGTCCCCCCTAAGCTGACCTAACCCCTGAGAAATCGCGTTTCCTTTCCCCCTTCCCCTCTGAACCACTATCTCTGCCCCAAGGTCTTTAGCAAGCTCCAGCGTCCGGTCTGAACTGTTTCCATCAACAACCATCAGGTTTGGCTGATTCAAAACCGCCTTCAACTCACAAAGAGTCGGCACTATACCCTCTTCTTCATTGTAGGCTGCGACAACAACTGCTAGGGAGGGAGAAATCAACCAAAATACACTCCATATAAGCCTTGTTGACCAACGAGAAAGTTGCTAATAAAGCGCTAAGATACTCAACTCTAGAAGATAGTTCTAGTTCTTTGTAGCGCACATTAACTGGAAAAAGGGGAAAACACACAATCATATTTGAAGACTAATAGCGAGCATTGTTGAAAACAGTCTTTTTCCAGAAAAAAGCTATTTTTCAACAATCTTCTGTTATTAGGCTCCTAATATGCGGAAAGAACGCGTGAACAGCAGCCACAAAAATGTGAATAATTACGTCGTGATTAACTGTTGCTTTCATGCGTTGAAATGTTGGAAGACCTGAAATCTGACCTAAACAGATGCATGCTCGGGTGCATGGGCTGTGGATAAGCAATCTTTTAAGCTAATTAAGTTAGAATACCACAAAGGGGCTTTGGGTGGGGTGTTAAATTATGGTTTTCTCTGAAAAGGGCAGAAAGTCGGTTAGCAGAAGAATATTCGCAGTTGCTTATCTAGCTTTGTTGGCTGTCAGCGTGATTGTCGGTTACTTAGGTTATTCAACCATAATAGAACTGCAAACTGATCAAAACGCTCTTCAGTCAAAGCATGACGACCTCAGCTCCCAATATTTGGGTCTTCAAGCAAACTTCAGCGAACTGCAACAGAACAGCAGTGACCTTCAAGTTCAACTCGCCAATCTTGAGTCCCAAGTTTCCTCTCTGGAATCCCAACAAGACATGCTTGAGACAGATTATTCTGCTCTGCAATCCCAACAGTCCATTTTTCAGGCGGATTATTCCAGTCTGCAATCCCAGCAAGACATACTTGAGTTAAATCATTCAGCTCTGCAAAATCAACACGACATGCTTGAGGCTAATTATTCTGTTCTGCAATCCCAACAAGACATGCTTGAGCTAAATTATTCCGTTCTGCAATATCAACATCACCTGCTTGAGGCTAATTTTTCTGTTCTGCAATATCAACACGATATGCTTCAGGCTGATTTTTCCGCTCTGCAAGCTCAACACGACATGCTGCAGGCAAATTATTCCGCTCTCCAAGCGAACTACACTAGATTTATGGATGATTACCAGCAAATTCGATTGACACCTTTCAGTTACCTTGTATTCACTGATGGGAACGGAACTTACTACGCCGAAAATGGGACAACAAAAACTATTGAATATTCAGGAACAGATTTGGCATCCATTTTGAACGCTGTGATTAGTCAAGGAGAAACTTGCCATTTTCTTCCAGGCGAATATTACTTGAACTCGACAGTCAATGTTTTTGGCAAAAATGACGTAGCTATTTCTGGTTCTGGATTAGAAACATCACTAATACAGGTACCTTCAGACATCTGCGCTTTCAACATTACAGGAGCAGGCTCAGATGGGCACAATGCACGGTTTAGCATGTCAAACATTGCCATAAATTCAACAGCTTCAAGTACACAACCCGCAGTATTCATAAAATACATGAATGACGTTAAACTTCGTGATCTTATAGTAATGGAATTTAACGTTGGTTACGATATCGAGTGTACACAGAAAGTGTATATTAACAGCTGCAAAGTCTGGAGCAACAAAACCAGTTATTCAACTGGATTCAAATTCGTTGGATATTCGCTCGACATTTTCTTGACAGACACCATCGTACTGCATAATCAACCCTCGGGCGTAGGCTATTCTTTTGACACCTGCGATTCAATCACATTAATAGATGCAATTGCTAACCCAACCATAACTTCTTACGGGAACGGCGGACATGGATTCTTTTTCTTCAATTGCCACTGGGTTAATCTTTTAGGCACAATCTCAGACGGAAATGGCGATCATGGATACTGCTTGAACAGCGGATTCGGATACTACTTTAACAGTGCCTGGGCAGGTTCAAACTTTGGAAATGGATTACAGAGCGATAGCGCAAGCCAAATATCCCTTACTGGATGCTCTTTCTATACTAACCACATGAATGGAATTAAACTGAGCAACTCCAACAGCACTACAATCTCAACCGTTATTTCTAAAGGCAACACTGAAAATGGCTTAGAAGTCTCAAACACAAAGGGCATAACAGTTATGTCATCAATCTTAATCCAAAATGGCAACAAAGGCATATTCTTGGATGATGGAAACAGCTACGCAATAATACAGAACAACAACTGCAACGACAATCTAGATGTCTCCTTCGACATCTACATATCAACACCACCCGCAAGCGATTCTTCGTTAGTATCAAACAATTTTGGAAGAACATACCAAACACCATAAATGAAAAAAATTAGCCCCAAAATCGGACGCATACACATCAAGGAAAGTTTGGAATTTTTCTAGAAAAATCTTTCACAACCGTTAATATTTTAATCCAACAAAAAGAGAGGTTATGCTACTTGACAATGTCCGGAGAGCTTGGAAAAGACGAGTTATCCGACATTTAATCAAAAACGCTGGCAAAGAAGACTGGTGCACCTTCGCCAAGGCTCTATGCGGATCATCGGACAGTTGCCGCGGATTTCCCTACGAATGCAAATCCTGTTTTGACTCATACTTCAATCCCGCCGAAATTCTACAACGTGTTTTAGAACAATAGAATTGCTTTCCATCCTGAAGAGGCTCTTTTCACATTCTGCCATTACTATCCGCTAATGCTCAAAAGAACGTGGAATAAAGCATATTCAACAACACACTTCCTTTCAACCAAGAATATTACTGGTAGCTTCTGTGCTCTAAAGAAGCCTTTAAATGATTCTCGTTTGCATTAAGGGCATGAAGAGGATGCGCCATGAAGTATGACGCGATTTTGGTGCTGGACTTCGGCGGACAATACTGCAATCTGATAGCCAGAAGAATCAGAGAACAGAAAGTGTACTCCGAGATAGTGCCCTGCGACATAACACCAAAAGAAATAGAGGAAATGGACAAGACCATGAACATTAAGGGCTTAATCCTGTCTGGAGGTCCCTGGAGCGTCTACGAAAAGGATGCACCAAAGTTTGATCCAGAAATTTTGAAGATGGGAATTCCAGTCCTCGGCTTATGTTATGGTCATCAGATGATAATCCACTTCTCGGGCGGAAAAGTTGAACCCGGGACAAAGAAGGAGTATGGAATAGCATACGTAACGGTTGACAAGCCTGTGGGAGTCCTCAAGGGACTTGAAAACAAAGAGAAAGTTTGGATGAGCCACGGAGACACAGTATACATGCTGCCTGAAGACTACGAGATGCTGGCACATACAGAAAGCTGCCCAGTCGCAGCCTACAGACACAAAACAAAGCCGATTTATGGTTTGCAGTGGCACCCAGAAGTGGTTCACACAGAAAACGGCACAACAATGCTCCACAACTTCATCTTCGAAGTATGCAAGTGCGAAGCAAACTGGAGACCAGAATCGCTGGTTGAAAAGGCAATCAACGAAATACAGGAAACAGTCGGCGACTCAACCGCAATAATCGGCTTAAGCGGAGGAATAGACTCCAGCGTCGCCACTTTCATGGCAGCTAAAGCCCTTGGAGAACGGCTTTTGGCGATTTATGTTGACCACGGCTTCATGCGTTTTGGCGAAGCAGAGTTTGTTGAGGAAACCTTCAGGAAGCAGGGCGTTAACGTTGTTGTTGCCCACGCCCAAGAACGTTTTCTAAAGAAGCTTGAGGGCGTCATCGACCCTGAGAAGAAACGAAAAATTATCGGAAGCGAATTCATCAGAGTCTTTGAGGAAGCAGCAAAACAGAATAACGCCGAATACCTGATACAGGGAACCATCTACCCTGACAGAATCGAGTCCGGCTTCAGGAAGCACTCGGACACAATAAAGACGCACCATAACGTGGGAGGCTTACCCGAAAAAATAGACTTCAAAAAAATCATCGAGCCCCTACGAGACCTCTACAAGGACGAGGTCAGAACCGTCGCAAAAAACATGGGCTTACCAGACAAACTGGTTCACAGACAACCCTTCCCAGGTCCAGGGTTGGCGGTGAGAATCATCGGCGAAGTGACAAAAGAAAAAGCGGAGCTGGTGAGAAAAGCAGACAAAATCGTCACAGACGAAATTGAAGAGACTGGGCTTGCAGACCGCTTGTGGCAGTACTTTGCGGTGTTAACGGACACAAAAAGCACAGGAGTTAAGGGCGACTCCAGAGCATACGGCTACACAGTTGCAGTCAGGATTGTTGAAAGCAAAGAAGCCATGACCGCAGGTTTCGCAAGAATTCCCTACGATGTGCTTGAGAAAATCTCCACACGAATAACCAATGAACTGCCTCAGGTAACGCGGGTCGTGTACGACATAACCCACAAGCCGCCAGCAACAATAGAATGGGAATAGAAAAACAGGCGGACAATCCAAAGTTTTGGCATTGCCTGCTGTTGCGAGGTTTATTAGGGAAAAAGGGCAAAGATGATAATGGGAGCAGGTTTGAGTGGAACTTAAAACCGTGAAGATAGAAGTGCCCGAGAACTGCAACGTTATCTTGGGCACGGCTCATTTCATCAAAACCGTTGAAGACCTTTACGAAGCCCTAGTTAACGCGGTGCCAGGCATCAAATTTGGCATAGGATTCTGTGAAGCTTCTGGACCATGCCTAGTCAGGTCCGAGGGCAACGACGAAGAGCTGAAGAGCCATGCAGCAAATCAGGCTTTGAAGCTGGGGTGCGGTCACTCCTTCATAGTCTTCATCAAAAACGGTTACCCACTCAATGTTCTGGACAAGATTAAGCAGGCGCCCGAAGTCTGCAGCATCCACGCGGCAACAGCCAATCCGCTCGAGGCGGTAGTTGCTGAGACAGAGCAGGGCAGAGGAATCATGGGCGTCATTGACGGCTTCAAGACAAAGGGAACGGAAACAAAAAAAGATGTTACAGAAAGAAGGCAGTTTCTCAGAAAAATCGGCTACAAACTGTAAAGTGCCCGCTTTCAAACAACATAATATCCTATGGTAGTACTTAGGATATCAACTGAAAAGATGTTTTTCTGTTCAACAAAACATATATGCAAAATTCTGCTGAAATTCGCAGGGGACGCTTGTGGTAGGTGACGAAAAAAGCTTTGGTCACCTAAAAATGAGACCAAATTTCGTTCATATGGCTGCTGGCTCAGTCTTAGTGACAGCCATAATCGTTTTACATGTTCAATTGATTCGTAAACTTGACCTGCCGGCTCTGGTTGCAATCGTCTTCTTCAACCTTCTTTTCGTATTTCTGCTGTTCCCTCTGGAGGGTCCGCTTCTACGAAAAGTTGTTCTGCTGATAGTAGGAAACATTGTGGGCGCTTTTTGGTATATTATTCAGTTATCGTTTGCGGATGCTTTTTTGTTTCTGAACGCAGAGACGTTCACGATAATGTTTCTGGTTGCTAAGCCTCTCATCGATTTTGTGTGGATAGTAGCTGTGTGGTCACTTAGCCTGTCGGCGCTGACATCCTACAAAATGAAAACGGAAAGGCTGGAAAAGAGTTGATTCGGGTTCTGAGCATAGTTTTCATTTGTCTAGTTGCCCTCATCACCGCATACCTCACGAGGCATTACATTTTCACGCTTGCCGCATTATACCACAAGAAGAAGCCGCCTCCATACGCATCTAACAAAACAAAATATGAACCCATGGTTTCGGTTCTGATTCCCGCCCGCAACGAAGAACAGGTAATCGAGCGGATACTCCAAAGGATGACAGAGTTGACGTACCCTAAAGAAAAATTTGAGGTAATCGTGATAGACGACGCATCCACGGACAAAACAGGCGAGAAAGCAAAAATTTTTGCCAAAAACAACAACTTCATACACGTTATCCAACGGGACCAGACTGAGGGCGGAAAAGGAAAACAGGAAGCACTGAACTGTGGACTGAAGCACGTCTCCGGAGAACTCATCTACTGTTTTGACGCCGACTACTACCCCCAAAGGGACATCATCGAAAAACTGACAGAATGCTTCAGAGACCCCAAAGTAGGAGCCGTGCAGGGAAGAGTCACAGTTCTAAACGAGCCAGACAGCCTAGTCACAAGACTTGTTGCCCTAGAAAGAACAGGAGGCTACAGAGTAGACCAGTTCGCCCGAAACGAGCTGGAACTCATCACCCAGTTCGGCGGAACCGTAGGAGGATTCAGAAGAAGCCTCATAGAACAGCTGGGAGGCTGGAACCCTGACATACTGGCTGAAGACACAGACCTGACCTTCAGAATTTACCTAGCCGGATTCAAGGTCAGATACGTCAATGACGCAGACTGCTACGAGGAAGCAGTTGACAGCTGGAGCTCTTACTGGCAGCAACGCTCCCGATGGGCAAAAGGACACATGCAGTGCGCCTTCAAGCATCTATGGCCAGTCATCAGGAGCAAGAATCTGCGTCTACGAGAAAAAGTTGATGGCGTCCTGCTTCTCAACGTCTATTTTATTCCCATCTTCGCAACTTTAGCCTGGATTCTCGGCGCAATCCTGTTCCTGGTTCAGCCCTTTGCATTCACGAATTTTCTTTGGATGACTGTGCCTATTTCATTCTATAGTTCGGTGGGAAATTTTGCGCCCTTCTTTGAGGTTGGCATAGGCGCCTATCTGGATGGAAGGAACAGGATATGCTGGCTGATTCCCCTCCTGCTTCTGACGTTCATGCTGAACGTGCTAATCTGCACAAAAGCATTCCTTGACCTCTGCCTCTCCAAAATCACAGGAAAAAAACGCCACACATGGACAAAAACAGTCCACAACGGCAACGGAACACAACACATCAACTAACCCAAGGAACACGCGCGTAACACGTCAACGGGCAGCACATTTAATTAAAAACTGGTCCAAAATAGTGTAAACTGAGCTGATGGGGTGCCGCGGAATGGGCGTTCAATACAGAGCATATAAGCCTAAGAAAATCTTGAACACGCATAAACACGCGGATTCATGGTTCTGGGACAAATACTCCGCCCATCCATACGTAGGCTGCTAGCACGGCTGCGAATACTGCTACAGCAGAGAAACCAAATACTTGCCCTACATCAACCCCGCTGACTTCTCGAAAATCATCAAAATAAAAGAGAATGCCCCAGAACTGCTGAGAAAGGCTACAGCATACTTGGATGAAGAAACTAAAGAAAAGCTTGTGGAACGTTGGCAACATAGTGTTCAGAATAGATAATAAATTAAACGTTGTGTGTTGAATTAATTCTTAAAAATGTCTGTTATGCATGAAGTTCAGGTTTTCAAGGGGACAAAAAAATATGGGAAATTGGTAATATTTATATGGAATGATGAGTAACGAAATGTTATAGACTTGTAGACTATATAATAAAATGAGGTGATGTGTTGTGTCTCAAGTTTCTCTTCGTGTTGCTGAAGCTCAATCCCGTGACGTGGGTCGCGGAATCGCCAGAATAGACCCAAAAATCAGTTCCGAAATTGGGCTTTCAGCAGGAGACGTTGTTGAAATTCATGGAAAGAAAAAAACCGTGGCAATATACTGGCCAGGATACCAGGAGGACTTCGGTAAAGGAATCATCCGCATAGACGGCTACACCAGAAACAACGCCGGCTCAGGCATAGACGAAAAAGTTGACGTAAAAAAGGTTGAAGCCAAAGAAGCGAAAAGGATCACCATTGCCCCAACAGAGCCGCTGCGAATAACTGGGGGAGAAGAGTACCTGAAACAGATTCTGGAGAACCGCGTTATCTCCAGAGGCGACCTTATACCCCTCGGAATCATGGGTCGCAGAATAAATCT
>CAZYJH010000045.1:0-10631 GCA_964647775.1 uncultured Candidatus Bathyarchaeia archaeon | reverse complement strand
TTAAAGGCTTCAAAAACCATGGAAACGACATCATCACAGCCTTCGAAAACCAAGTAAGATTCACCGAAGCCTTCAACAACCTCCAAGCCAAAGTAAACGACCTGGAACAAGAGCTACATCAAATAAAGAAAACGTTAGACAAGATGTACCAAGACCGATAAACCAGATTTAAGAACAGTTTTATCCTCTGAAGCCCATCAGATACTCTGTTGGTGAATTCTGATGGATTTCACACTAACCGAACAGCAGCTGAAACTGAAAGAGTCTGTCTGGGAATTCTGCAAAAAAGAGTTTGACCCAGATTTTGCGTTGGAGCTGGACAGGAAAGAAATGTTTCCGATGGAGCTCTACAGGAAGGCTGCGAAGCAACGGTTCTCCAGTTTATTTATTCCAGAAAAGTATGGAGGCGGAGGACAGGGATACCTAGCCGCTTGCTTAGCCATGGAGGAGATGTGCCGGGCAGACTCGTCTCTGGGGCTGGCATGCATGATCGGAACATTCGGAAGCGACCTGATTCTCCATAACGGAACCGAGGAACAAAAAAACCGTTACCTCCCGCCATTATGCCGCGGAGACAGCCTATCAGCTGCCGCCTTCACAGAACCAGCCCGCGGAACAGACCTAACAACAGTCGACACCACAGCAACTAGGCATGGAAAAGAATGGGTGATAAATGGAACAAAAACGCTCATAACAAACGCGCCACTAGCCGACTTCATCACTGTTCTGTGCCAGACAGGAAGCAGAGACCTTCCACGCAAAAGCCAAACCCTCTTCATAGTAGACAAAGAGTCGCCGGGGCTGACGGTTAAGACCTTGTCTGATAAGATGGGAATCCGATGCGTAGCCGTCGGCGAAGTCTCCCTAAAAAACGTGAAAGTAAAAGACAGCAACATCATAGGCAAACAGGATAACGGCTTCAGTCATTCCATGGACTTTTTTACATTAAGCAGAGCCCTCATCGCGGCTCAGGCAGTTGGAACAGCTCAGGGAGCCTTCGAAATTGCCCTCAACCATGCCCAACAACGCGAATCCGCTGGGCAGCCCCTCTTCAGGTATCAGCAGATAGGCGCCAAACTAGCTCAGATATCAGCTGAACTTGAGGCGGCGAGGCTATTGACCTACAAGGCAGCGTGGACCATTGACCAGAACAAAGCTGATCCACTGTTGACTTCTATGGCGAAGCTGTACGCGGGCAATGTTTCAGTTAGGGCTGCGGATGCGGCGATTCAAACTTTGGGCGGCTACGGGTACCTGGGCAAATTCAGGGTTGAACGATTCTACAGGGACGCAAGAGTAACCGAAATCTACGAGGGAACATCCGAAATTCAACGATTAGCCATCCTCAAACAGTTAACCAAATCAATCTTGAAAACTTAACACCACCCACTGAGGCATCCAGACAATGTCCAAACAATACACCACAGTAAATCTCCTGAAAAAGCAGAAAACAGCATGGATAACCCTTGACAGACCACAAAAAATGAACGCCATAAACGCCGCCATGCTACAGGAACTCTCAGAAGCACTTGAAACCATAGAAAAGGACAGCAACGTCAGATGCGTCATAATAATGGGCGAGGGAAAAAAAGCCTTCAGCGCTGGAGCCGACATCACAGAACTCCAGAAACTCACACAGGAAACCGCTGCAGAATTCTCCAGAAAAGGACAAAACGTCTTCTCCCAAATCGAAGCACTAGCTAAACCCGTTGTAGCTGCAATTAACGGCTACGCCCTAGGCGGCGGACTAGAACTAGCACTTGCCTGCGATTTCAGGCTTGCCTCCAGCAACGCGGAACTGGGATTTCCAGAGATGAAGCTGGGCATAATTCCGGGGTGGGGAGGAACACAGAGGCTCACATGGACTGCTGGGGCTGCAGCTGCTAAACGTCTGATAATGCTTGGAGACAGGGTGAAAGCTGAGGAGGCGCTGAAGATGGGCATGGTGGATAAGGTTGTCAGCCAGAACATGCTTAAGAGTGAAGCAGAGGAGCTGGCTCAGCGATTATGCACGTGGTCGCCAGCAGCGCTAGCACAGGCGAAGCGTGCCATAAACTCTGTAACCCGCAACTTGCTTGAGCTTGGATTAGAGAAGGAAACTGACTTTTTTGCTCAGCTTTTCTCAGAAAACGAAACAAAAAAGAAGTTAGGGTCGTTTTTGGGTCAGGGAAACAAAAAAGAGGGAGACCTGTAAGTCAGTTTAGCAGCAGTGTTTGGCAGGGATGAAACACGAAGAGAGTAGCGATTATCGGGGTGGGTCACAGCAGATTCGGAGACAGGTCAGACGTTAACCTCTCCGAGCTATCCTTTGAGGCTGTCCACCCGTCCCTTGAAAGTTCAGGATTAACAGCCAAAGAGATACCCTACATGGCTGTCGGCTCCATGGGCGTCTGGTCAGAGGAGCCGTTACCCGCAGTTGTCATAGCAGAATACTGTGGACTAACCGGAGCAGGCTTGGTCCGATGCGAGGCAGCCTGTGCTTCAGGAAGCGCCGCCGTCTTCAACGCTTACTCCGCCATAAAGGGCGGTCAAGTGGACGCGGCGTTGGTTGTTGGAGTCGAGAAGATGAAACAAATCGACAACCCAACAATCATGGAGATGATTGGCAGAGCCGGATATTACCTGTGGGAGTTCGAAAATTTTGGCATGACCTTCCCAGCCTACTATGCTGTTCATGCAGTCCAGCACATGAAAACGTATGGCACCACAGAAGAAGACCTTGCATTGGTCGCCGTCAAAAACCACAAATATGGCAGCATGAATCCGCTGGCTCATCTAAGACATGAGATAACCGTAGAGAAAGTGCTTGGTTCAAGCGTGATTGCTTGGCCCTTGAAGCTTTATGATTGCTGTCCAATAACGGATGGCGCCGCAGCCGTGGTGTTGGCGTCTGAAGAGAAGGTGAAGGAGCTGGGAGTGGAAACCCCAGTGTGGATAGACGCCATAGGATTCTCGTCAGACACAGCTAACCTCTCCAAAAGAGAGAACTATGTGGGGTTGGATGCTTCTGTAAGGGCTTCACGGATGGCGTATAGGATGGCTGGCGTTTCGCCTGAGGATGTGGATGTTGCAACGGTTCATGATTGCTTCACCGTAGCCGAGATTATGGCGTATGAGGACTTGGGTTTCTGCAGGAAGGGGGAAGGAGCACGCATGGTCCGGGAGGGGGAGACTGAGGTGGGCGGCAGAATCCCGGTTAACGTTGATGGAGGATTGAAAGCCAAGGGTCATCCTATCGGAACCACCGGAGTTTCCATGCTTGCGGAATTAACAAAACAGCTAAGAGAGGAGATAAAGCCGAGGGGCAGGCAGGCGCCCATGAAAAACTACACAGCCCTAGCCCACAACACTGGCGGAACAGGACACTACTGCTATGTGACAATACTGAGGAGATGAAAAACGTGGACAAGCCCGTATCTTTGAAGAGCGCCAGAACCTTACAGCTAACATATAATCTGCCGATAAGCAGGACCTCAAAGTTCTGGCAGGGACTAAAAGAAGGAAAAATCTACGCCACAACATGCCAGAAGTGCGGGAAGCTGCATTTTCCTCCAGTTGCCGACTGCGGAGACTGCGGAGCATCAGACATGAAGTGGAATGAACTAGATGGGGCTGGCGAAATTGAAACCTTCACTGAGGTGATTGTGAAGCCTGCCAGCTTCTCAGAGGAACCAGACTACATTGTTGCGATTGCTCGGCTTAAGGAGGGTGTAAGAGCGTTGGCTTGGCTGACTGGAGTCAAAAGAGAAGATGTGAAGGTTGGCTTGAAGGTTAAGCTTGTGGCTAAGGTTGTTTCTGAGGATAGGGTAAGCTACGAGTTTACTCCAATTTAGACTGGGTGAAGCAGACGACAGGCGAAAAGATACAGCGTGTGGCTGTAATTGGAACTGGACTGATGGGGCATGGAATAGCCCAAGCCTTCGCCGTTAACGGTTACGACGTGAATCTTCTGAGCCGAAGCAAAGACAGCCTAAGGAAGGCGGTTCAGGAGATAGAGTGGAGCCTAAACAAGTTTGTGGAAAAAGGCGCAATAGGCAGAGATGAGGCGGAGGCGGCTCTGTCACGAATCATGACAACCACCTCGTATGAGAAGGCGGCGGCTGATGTGGATTTGGCTGTGGAGTCAGTCTCAGAAAACATGGAACTGAAGCGGCGGGTCTTCTCAAAGATTGATGAAACCGCGCCATCCCACGCCATAATAGCAACCAACACCTCCACATTAAGCGTAACCGAAATGGGAAAAGCAACAGGACGTCCTGAAAAAACCGCTGGAATGCACTGGTTCATCCCCCCACAGCTTACCCAACTGATTGAGGTGATTAAGGGCGACGGCACCAGCAGCGAAACCATAGACGCGATAATGGATGTCAGCAGAAAACTTGGAAAAACGCCGATACTATGCAAGAAGGATGCAAGAGGATTTATCGTCAGCAGAATTCTTGTGTCAGTCTTTAACGAAGCCTTCTGGACGTACAACCGCGGAGAAGCCTCCATGCAGGAGATAGATGCATCCGTGAAGTACAGTGGCGGGTTTCCCATGGGCTGGTTTGAGCTCGTCGATTATGTTGGAGTAGACGTCGAATATGACGTCAGCAAGATACTGCATGAAGCCCACGGCGAAAGATTCCAGCCCCGCCTAGAACTCACTGAGCCACTGGTGGCAGCCAATAAGCTGGGCAGGAAGACGGGAACCGGATTCTATGACTGGACAAAAGGCAGACCACGCATCGCCTATGATTTGGCTGGACGATATGATGTTGAGCGGTCTTGGGCTGTTGCCGTGAATGAGGCATCATGGATGGTTCTTGAGGACGTTGCAGAGCCGGAGAGCATAGACTTGGGGATGCATCTGGGGACAGGATGGGCTTCAGGTCCCTGCGAATACGCCGACAACAAGGGGCTGGACAGTATTCTGGATAAGCTGGAGGCAGCCTACAGCAGATACCCCATCGGATTGTATAAGCCGTCTCCTCTGCTCAAAGATTACGTGAAGAAGGGCTGGACAGGCAAAAAGGCGGGAAAAGGCTTCCACAAATACAAATAATTGTTTCTTCCAAGTTTTTCAGGAAAAAGACTGTTTTCAACAATGAACTGCTATTAGGCAGCTAATATGTCCCTCTTTTTAGGCGCACATAGAATAATCAACGACCTGACCTAGATTATGTGCCTGTCAGTCATCCGAAAACAATGTTGAGCAAGCTTTGAGGCTGCTATCGTCCTTAAGTTTTGTTGGTTGTTTTAAGTGAATTGCCTGAAACAACCACATCTATATGCTGTCGTAAGTCATAAGATTTAAATGGTGTTTGCGGCTATTTACCTTGTACAGCATAGTTCAAAGCAGAGAAGGACCAAAAATGAGAAAACTCCTCAAGAGTAAAAAAGCTCTAAGTCCAGTCGTTGCAGCTATAATACTTATTGCCGTAACGGTGGCGGTCTCTATCGCAGTTGCAGCATGGATGGGTTCACTAACCATCGGATTTATGGACACAACAAGCGAACTAACGATTATAGGTGTAGATTTCACTGCTGGTGATGCTGAGACTGGAAGTATAGCGGTTCATGTGACTAATTCGGGGACGTCTTATTTTACTGTTAAAAATGTGAGAGTGAATAGTGAGCTTGTGAGTTCTTGGTCGTCTGGAACTTCAGATACAATAGCTCCTAGTGCTTCTGAGACATTTACAATAACGCAGGCAGTAGCTTTAGGAAGCAAATATTCGGTGGCTTTGTATGACATGGATGGAACACTGGTAGGCGCATATATAGCCACAGCATAAAACCTTCAACCTTTTTTCGCTGAAGACAATGGTGAGGAAGCTCCGGAACCCCAGCTTGAGCACGCTTGTGTACGTGTTAGAATAAGTTTCTTTAGTCTCGAATTGCGTATGTTATGTTGTGGTTTTATGATAACTATTGTGGGTGCTGGGAAGGTAGGCAGTGCTGCGGCTTTTAATATTTTGCAGGATCAGATTGGCGATGTGGTTCTTGTTGACCTTAACACGGATTTGGCTAAGGGCGAAGCTTTGGATATGATGCAGGCTGCGCCGGCGATAGAGTTTGATGGAAAAATTGAGGGAACATCTGACTTCAGCGAAATGGAGGGTTCAGAGCTTGTGATTGTTATTGCTGGTCGCGGCAGAACCCCGGGCATGACACGTATTGACCTTATGAATACGAATGCTAAGATTTTGCGTTCAGTTGTTAAGGAGGTTGCTAGGTACGCTCCAGAGTGCAAGCTTATGGTTGTTACGAATCCGGTTGATGTGATGACTTTTATTGCACGCAGGGAGTCGGGTTTGGCTCCGAGCAGGGTTTTTGGTATGGGAAACATTTTGGACACTCTTCGTTTTCGTTCTTATATTGCTCAGGAACTTGATGTTTCAAGGGAAGACGTGAATGGGCTGGTTATTGGTGAGCATGGGGAGTCTATGGTTCCTCTTGTTGAGTATGCTTCTGTTTCGGGAATACCTATCACTACGCTTCTGTCAAAGGATCAGATTTTGAAGATTGTTGAGAAGACGCGAACGTCGGGTGCTGATGTGATACAGCTTAAGGGCGCCACCACCTACGCTCCGGGGGCTGTTATTGCGTTGATGGCGGATGCTGTGCTGAAGGGACGAAACCGTGTGATGAGCGTTTCAACCTGTCCAGAGGGAGAATACAGCTGCTCCGCAGTTTCTATCGGCGTTCCAGTTGTTCTAGGAAAAAACGGCGTAGAACGAATCATTCCCCTGGTTCTGTCAGACGAATCCAGAACGCTCTTCGAAAAATCAGTTGAAAAAGTAAAACAAGCCATAGCATCACTAACGTTCTAATTAACAGTCACGAAACTATCTTATTTTTCTTAATCTATAACCTGAGTAGCCTTCATGCAC
Organism: uncultured Candidatus Bathyarchaeia archaeon; assembly: GCA_964647775.1. GTDB lineage: Archaea > Thermoproteota > Bathyarchaeia > Bathyarchaeales > Bathyarchaeaceae > Bathyarchaeum. The sequence goes on along the minus strand of CAZYJH010000045.1, from coordinate 3,756 downwards.
CAAACCTGTGCTGTGCAGGAATTTTCAGGAAAAAATACTGTTTTCAACAATGTACCTCTATTAGGCTCCTAATATGATTGGGCTGTTTTGAGGTTTGTTTAGGCGGTAATCTCTGTTTGTATTCATGTGTGTAACAAAAAAATGAAAAGAAAAAAATGTTGATAAAGGAGATCACGTGTCAAGAATTAGATGCTGGCTTGTAGCTTAGTATCTATCTCTTCTCGGTGGTCTTCGTTTAGCGTAGCATTCTCGGCAATAGACGGGTCTGCTTGAGTCTGGTTTGAATGGAACTTGACATTTTTGTCCACATTCGGCGCAGACTGCATCGTGCATTTCTCTTGGTCTACCATAAGACATTCATTTTGCACCTCCAATTCGCCTAACGAACTAGTATTTATAAAACACTACTTCAGAAATGACAAGCACAATGTTGCTTATAAACTCATATGCCCGCAGCTTAACAAAACAATCATGAATAAACAAAAAAATTGACTAAAACGAAAGCACCGCGCGAAGTGAGCTTCGAGGTTGCTTGTTTATCGCGGGTTTATTAAGAGTTGAATTTTAAGACCAACCCAAAGTTAGAAATATTTGGGAAAATTAGAATTAAATGAGAGAATTGATATGAGCATGAAGGAAGAATGGAACAAGCGTGCGAAGGAAGACGCTTTCCATTATGTTTCTTCATTTCGTGAGGAGTGGGATGACAAGTCTTTTTATGAGTGGGGAGAGATTCAATCTCAAAGAGTTATAGATACGTTCCTAAAGGCTCGTAATGTTGAACCTGCAGCACTTGTTGTTTTGGAGATTGGATGTGGCGCAGGCAGAATGAGTCGAGCGTTAGCTTCCAGAGTTAAACAAGTGTTTGCTTATGACGTTTCTGAAGAGTATGTTCGTATAGCTAAAGAAAAAAACAGTCACTTGGACAACGTTACTTTCACTGTTAATGATGGTGTGTCTTTTCCTGAAATCGATAATGAATCTATAGATTTCGTTTTTTCAGGTTGGACTATGCAGCATATGCCTACGAAGGATATTGTTATCAAGAATATCAGTGAAATCGCCCGCGTGCTAAGAAAGGGTGGTTCCTATAAGATAGACCCTGTCATCATAACACATTCAAAATCTGTGGAAACTCTAATTTCGAAGGCAGTGGGTTCAAGAACCGTTGGACTTTGTGCTCGTCTCCTCGGGATGGATAAATTGGTGTTGACTACTACTTGGCGTGGTGTACGCTTTCATGAAGAAGAAATGTACGAGATTCTATCCCGCAACAGTTTAACTGTGAATACCCTCGTTGAAGATGACGGACTAGAGCATTTCCATGGAAAAAAAGCGATGCAAAAATGGTTCTGCGGCAAAAAAACCTAGAAGCCTTTTTGAAACACACAAAGGCATTTCACGAGAAAGAAAATATCATTTGATGATTTCTCAGGCTCGTATCAAAATGCAAAATCTTATATCAACAAGAAGATAAAGACCACAAAAGGGGGAGCGTCAGTGATTTCTGATGTGATTCTTGGTCAGCCTAAAAAAGCGGCAAGTTTAGTTTTTCTAATTTTTGGTTACATTCTAGCATCTTATATTGTTTCTCCGATTGACCTTGTTTTTGAACAAAAAGTTCCAGCTGTAATCGTTGCAGGGGGCGTATTTTCTGCATTCCTTTTCTATCTTAAACCTGTAGACCTTTCGATGAAAACTTACTTAACGATTCGTAATTACATTCGAAAAAAACATATGGTTGCTGAAGTTGCTTCGAAACCAGGCATAGATGCAGAAAATTTTGACCTTCAACAGTATCTATTTCATGATGATTTAATTCCACCTAATTTGTTAAATTCTTCTCTCGTAGCGGATGAAATGGCAAAAATAAATGGGGCTGTCTTCTTTTCCATAAGTCTTCTTCTTGCATCTCAGTTATTGAGTTTAATTAACTTGTATGTTCCTTTTGAACTACTAGTTATTCTGGCTATACTGATGTTAATTATTGCGTTTTGGGAGGGAAAATCACTTATAAATCTTAAACTGCCGATTATCAATTTTTATTATCGGCTTCATCGTCTAGGAGAGCCCTCAATCGAATTAAATAAGGCCATCAATAATAAGGAATGGCTGCTTGCTACTCAGTTAATGACCAACATATTTGAGAAAGAATCTCGATTGTGCGAAAAGATTGTATCATATATTTTCTCTCCATATGACTACACAGTGTATACCAGTTTTGCGGTTTATCAGAGTAAGCCCGAGGGAGGAATTTGCCCAAAATGTGCAACAATAGTAAACAGACCTGAAGCAGAAAATTGTCCAAAGTGTGGTTTGAGTTTACTTAAAACCTGTCCTGCTTGTGAGGCTAATATATCTGTAGAGACGATTGAAGGAACACCGAATTATTGCATCTATTGTGGTCAGCTTTTAATACCCTCCCCGAAAAACGATGGTCAAAACAATTCTCCCAAGAAAAATTGAGTGGGTGGTGTCTCTGCCTCTTCATTTGCAATAGTATGTTTACAATGGCGGTGTGCATTAAATCAGGGTTGGTGTGCTGGTCGTAACCCCTCTATAAGGGCTAAATGTGGTCGTGAATGAGCTTTGAGGATGCTTGTTCGTTGCGGGTTTATTGAGAGTTAACTTTTAACCCCAAACCCAAAAAACTCGTTGGCGTTATTACATAGATAATTTTTTAAGCGAACTGAACAAAACACTATTCACTATTAAACTGGGGGGGTGTTTTAATAATGAAAAAAATAATTTCCACAACTTTCTGTGCACTGATGCTTTGCGGTTTACTGCTGTTAAGTGGGGAAACCGCTATGGCGGCTGAACCTGGTTATGAAAGATTTTCTCATCCTACTCAGATGATTCCTACTATTGATGGGATGTGGACCTCTCCGGATGAATGGACTGATGGCGAAGTTACGTGGATAGGCACAGATGTTGCTTTCAGAAGCACATTAGACTCTGGTATGACAAGATGGATTGTCGAATTTTTCAGCGACACCACCAACAATCCAGGCGACTATTGGATATTTTGCATCGACGGAAGTCAGGGAAGCTCTGGTGTTTTTCGCAAGTTCGAGATTAGAGGACACACCACTATAATATGGTACTTAAAAGCAACAGGAGACTGGACTGAGGTTTCAGTAGGTGAAAGCGACATTCAATGGGCTAACTCGTTGAGCACTTCACCGACCAACAGCACGCCACACTGGATTCTGGAATTCCAGTTAAACAAGAATTCGCAAATCCAAATTCACGACGTGTGGAACTTTTTCTTAGGCGCCTTCGACGCGAGCAACTCCAAATTTTATGCTTGGCCGCCCACTGACCCAGACGTCCCAGAGGAGTGGGGAATCGAAAATTACTCCACGGAACCAATCCCAGAAGGCTCAACTTTTATACTCATGGCGTTACTGTCAACTGTTTCGGTGCTTGTTGGCTACAAATACTTCGTAAAGCGGAAAGAAACTAAAATGCAGTAACAGGGAAGCTTTGCTATCCCGAAACCCTTTTTTTCAACTTCAAAAAATATTATCACTTCATAATTTTGAAACCGAAGAAATTACCGTAGGCGCGCGCCCGTTCCTTACCTGCGAAACCGCAAACCCCTACCTTAGCTGTTTATCCCTCGTCGAGTCCGTCGAATAGAACATTACTGTTTAATGTGGGGTTGGTGTGCTGGTCGTAACCCGCCTTTTGTTCAATGACGGCATTCAGCTATACGGGCTACCCGCGTCTCCTGCAGAAATCACAGACGCC
>CAZYJH010000044.1:0-10704 GCA_964647775.1 uncultured Candidatus Bathyarchaeia archaeon | reverse complement strand
GTTGAAAAGCAAGAGAATGATTATGGCTAACCATGGAATAACAAGGATTATGGTTGTGAATTGCCTTTTTAGGTAAGTGTTTGTTCCTAATACGATGTAACTGTTCACTTCTTGCATACGTGGGGTACCCGAATCACGTTTAACAATCCAACGAGTAATGTATGATGCTACTAGAATGGCAACCATTCCAACCCCGAAAGCAAACAAAAGCGGATCAGTCACTACAATTCCTTACCTTTTTCTAGTTTTGCGACCATGTCTAGCAAAATGATTCGCCGCCTATCTCCATTCCACTCTGTGGTTTCATCTCTTTCCTTACAAATAGTAACTTGTTCATAAGGATAATCATAAATCTACGGCAAAACAGCCTATGATTCTGTGTATTTCAATTTAGAGTATCTATTCTCTTGCCTGTTATGCGTTGCGTCTTTTGACGTATTCAGAAAGGAATACAAAAAGATTGATGTTATTTACGTTAAAATCTGCGTTTTTTCTGTGCTTCTCTTTCGCTGACCCAGTAGGCTTCCTTGTCGCCCCTTTCGTCTATTATGTGCTCCTTCTTGAAGACTGGCGCCTCGCTTTTGTAGCGTTCCACAGCCTCACGCAACACCCCGAAAACGTTTTCTCTGTGCGCTCCCGCCACCACGACGTACACAAGGTCTTCGCCGACGCTGAACTCGCCCACAAAATGGTGAATCTGAACGTCAACAACCCCCTCCCTCTTCTTCAGGTCAGCGCAGATGCCGCCGAGAATCTTGTTAGCTTCATCCTCGTAGGCTTGCAGCTCCAGCCCAGTCACGTTTTCGTCCTCCAAGGTTGTGCCCCGAACCACCCCAACAAAGGTGGCTATGGCTCCTGCCCTGTGAAAGTCTGCCCGCTCTTTGATGGACTTCAGCAGTTCGGTGAGAGAGAATTCTCCTTTTTTGTGGATGCCAACATACCCCATACTACCGTTCACCCACTCTACCTATAGCATTGAGGGAGGGTCTCTCAAAAACCATTCTGGTTACGAACCGGATGACCAAACAAGTCAACTGTTCTGTACACCGGATGCTCCTTGAATCTAAGAACTGTCTCAGACTTTTCGAAGGTTCCGCTGGGCAGCCTCACACAAAGCGAACTGACTGTTGCTCCAGTTGAGGTGAAACGTACACCATCCAAAAGCTCACCCTTGGTAACTCCAGAGGCTGCGAAGACCAGTTCGTTGCCTTTCGCCAACTCCTCTTCGTTATAGGTTTTGTCAACGTCAACGCCCACATCCATAAGCCTACGCATCCTACCAGCATTGTCCTTCTTGTCTTTCCAAACATTCACAAGCATGGTGCCGCCCAGACACTTCACTGCAGTCGCCGCGATGGTTGCCTCAGGTCCCGCACCAGCACCCAAAAGCAGGTCAACGCCACTATCAGGAATACAAGTAACAACAGCCGCTGCAATGTCGCCGTCAGGCAGCAAAATAATCCGCACCCCAAGCTTCCGCAGTCTACTCAAAATATCAATGTGCCTTTCCCGCTCCAACATAATAACAGTGAAGTTTTCAAGAGGCAAACCCTTAGCCGCAGCAACCGTCTCAACAATCTCTTCGATGGACATGTCCAAAGAAATTTTGCCCTTAGACCGGCAGGCAGTCGCCACCTTAAAGTAGTATCCGTCGTCGGGCAACACTTGGAAACAGCCAGCGGGTGCGCAGGCAAGAGCCGAAATGGCGTCTTTTCTGCCTTTAGCTGTTGCTGTTGTGCCGTCAACAGGGTCTACGACAAACTCGACTTTTGGACCGCTGCCTGTCCCAACCTTTTCTCTGTTCAGAAAAGCTGGCGCATTATCTTTTGGTCCTTCACAGGAGATAACTTCGCCGTCAACTTCGGTTTGATTTAAAACGGCTCTTGAAAACTCGACAGCCTTAAAGTCCACCAGATTCTTGTCACCCTGTCCGATGTGCATCGCCGCGCCGACAGCTCCAGCAATGGTTATTCTGGTTAAAGAGGGCCCCAAAGCCCTAAGAGATGCCAAACTAACACCATTACGTACTAACATGTAATCGCTTGTAAAACGTTTTCGGACGAAAGTAACGGTATTACCAGCTGGGTAAGATTGTAGGTTCTGTTCTATTGTCTGGTTTGAAACAATCGCTAAAATAGTTCCTGACAAATTTGCCTAAAGAGAAGAGGAAAAACATGGAAATCCAGTTAAACCCCAAACTTTTGAGTCTAGTAACTTCGCTGGAAACAGACCTGAACAAGGCAATCAATGAAGCGTTAGATTTGTGGCTGAAAAAAAGAGTAATCATCTGTCCCATAACAAACCAGTTCTGTGAACGGGGACACGGTCCATGCAACGATTGCTCCGTAACTAGAACATAGCCCTTCTGAAGAGAAACAAAAGTTAACCCAACCAGCACTGAATTTTTGCAGCATACAGCATGTGTGCTGGCTCAGGCAGTTTTTCCGCGGCTACTTTATTCGTGCACGTGTACATGCAAGATGCTGTGTGGTTATGCCCAAAACAGGCTTAGGATTAGTCTGATGCTGAAAAGAAGGGAAACCACGGACAGGAGCATCTTCAAGGTTCTCTGTTTTGTTCGTTTAGCAACCAGAACTCCAATTTGTGCACCGATGATGGTGCCGATTGTGATGGGAACGGCGTATCCGAGGTTGATGTTCTGCAGTAATCCATGCGTTATCACGCCTGCCCCATTGGTTAATGCCATGGCAAACTCGGAGCTTGCAACAGCTATGTGCGAAGGAATGCCAAGCAGCATCATGGTTGTGGTGTCTGTTATTCCTCCACCTAACCCAACTAAGCCAGTGACGAGACCGCTCATTAAACTGCTCACCACTATAAAACCGGGTCTGCGTATCTTATACTCGAAGGTTTTGTTCATGGAGTCGTTGACTTTTCTGTTCCATCCGTTGCCGGCTACGTCTGTTTCCGTGCTTGTTGGAGTTTTTTCTGTTCTGAGGGCTCGTAACATCAGCAAAGAAAGGAAGAGAATAAAGAATCCGCATAAGCCGATCAGCAGGTTCTTGGGGAGAATGGTTGTGAGGTATGCGCCAACGACGACTCCGGGAAGGTCGAATATGTCGTAAAGCAGGGCAAGCTTGAAGTCGACTCTCTTTTGTCTTATGTATCCGATGGCTGCTGAGACTGTTGTGCCGCACATGGCTACTATGCTGATGGCGATGGCGTTTTGTGGCGGCAGATTGAAAGCCAATATCAGGGTGGGAACCAGAATGAAGCCGCCGCCTAGACCGCACATGGACGACGGCAAGCCTACAATAATTCCCAGCGCCAGAAGCACAATGAAGAGTGACAAAGTTACTACAGCCATGCTGAAGCCCCGATTTTAGACCCAATAAACCCTTTAGAGCTTAATAAAGGTAGATTTTTCATGAGACTGCGAAGCCGCATATTTTGGAGACAGCATTGTTCAGTAAGAGGCTTCTGGCGGGTGCTGTTCTGCTAGAAATAGCACGTGTGTATTATGTAGAGCAGGGTTAGGTGAAGCGGGTAGTAGACGTAGAAGAAGTATTTTCTCCAAAGAGGAATCGAAAGTCTCTCAGGGATTCCTGATGCAATATTCAATGAGCCACGGTTGTGAAGAACAACTAAGGGAATCGCAAGGATAGAAAGAAACTGGATACTGAAAGGCACCAAGAATAACGTGTTAATCAGGATCAGCGAAACTACGCCGAACTTTGTGTTTGCCCTCAGCATGTACATGCAGCCTATCACTGCTATGCCGTAGATGCCGTAATCGAAGGGCAGAACCAGTGAGATAAAGACGGGGACAAGCGCGAACAATGAATTTTTTTTGAAGAAGTGGATGAACATGAGACCGGCAGATAGGGTGAAGAAGATGTTGAAGGAATCGAAAGGTCCATAGTCTAGGGCTAAGAAAAAGGGCACCTGAGAGATCAGGGCAAAGATGAAGAGCCGAAGGAAGTAGTTGCGGATGTTTCTTGTGTTTTCTGCCCCAAGTACCAGCAGATATGCAAACAGTGGGAAAGAGAATCTGCCAATAAACCGCAGAACCTCAAGTTCAGGATACAGGATTGCCCCAACGTGATCAACAGTCATCGTTACAATGGCAATCCACTTAAGCAGCTCTCGCCCAGAATCAAAAAACTGCGGAAACAAGCTCTCTCCCATCACAGCAACACCCAAAGAGTCTACATTTTCTCCGGCGCCTCTATCCCGAGAAGCTTCAGGGCGTTTCGTAAAACTATTCTTGCAGCATCCACAAGGGCAAGGCGGGCGTCGCTGCGTTCCACTGAATCAGCCTTTATGACTGGCAGTTTCGTGTAGAACCTGTTGAATTTGTCAGCTAACGCGTTGACGTAGTCTGCTATGGCGTTTGGTCTCAGATTCTCTGCAGCGTCCACGAAAACTTCAGGAAAACGAGACAACGTCAATATTATGTCGTGTTCCATGGAGTCATCTAGAAGCGAGTAGTCAGCCTTTTCTGGTTCTCTGGATGCCTTCCGCAGTATGCTTTGGGCTCGGGCGTGGGAGTACTGAATGTAGGGGGCACTGTTTTTTTCAAAGTCCAGCACTCTGTCCCAAGTGAAGACTACAGGTTTGGTTGGGTCCACGGCTATCAGCGCATACTTGACTGCGCCTTTTCCGACAAACTCTGAAATTTCTTTCTTCTCTTTGTCGGACAGGTGGGGAGAGCGCTTCGAAACCTCGTTGTAGGCTCTTTCAGCTGCTCCAGCCATAACCTCGTCGAGGGTGATGTAGCGTCCTCTGCGGCTGGACATTCGGTACCCAGGAAGACGAACTAGACTGTAGGCGAAGTGGGTTAGTTTTGTTATGTAATCTACGTGACCAAGAGCGCTCAGGGCAAGTTTCAGCTGCAGCTGGGGAAGCGTCTGTTCCATGCCGATCACGTTGACGACGCGTTCGGCTCTCTGGAACTTCCACAGGTGATAGGCGATGTCCCGTGTTGTGTACAAGGAAGTTCCGTCAGCCCTCACCAAAGTAAGAGGCGTAAGTTCATGGTCGTCGCTTAGACCCAACACGTTCTTGAGGTCAAGGTCGTCTGCAACTTTTTCGGCGTCAAACTCCAGAACCCCATTCTCCTCAAAAACGTAGGGAGTCTTCTTCAGCGCGTCTAGGACACGGTTGACGTCGCCGTTCCAGATCAAGTCGCTCTCCCAGTCCCAAGAATCAACCGAGATTTCGACTCTGCTCAACGTTTCCCTGAAGCCGCTGAGACACAGCTGACAGACCTCCCTCAGCAGCTGCTTTGCTTCGTCTTCGCCAGCCTCGTATCCACGTATCAGATTGCCCACCTGCTCTTCAGGGTCACTGTCTCTGCTGATTGCGTCAAGGAGTTGCCCAAAAATTTCGGGAAACCGCTTCTCCATCTCCGCCGAAATTGATGCCCACTCATCCAGTTGCCTCTGCAGTTTCGGAGACTCTCCAAGGGTTGCGGTTTTGACGGCTTTTTTGAGGCGCTGAACCTCCATTATGCAGCTTGTAACCGTGTAGATTTTGCCTATGAAGCTGTCAGGTTTTCCTTCTGGTTTTGGTTTCCCAAGCTTGGTGTAACCGTAGGCGATGACTGCGCTTTGGCGACCCACATCATCCACGTAATAGTGCCTTGAAACTTCGTGTCCCCGGTTCAACAGGATGCGTGAGATGGCGTCGCCCAGCATTGGATTCCGTGCCTGTCCAATGTGGATGGGATGCACAGGGTTGACGCTGGTGTGCTCGAGCAGAATCTTTTTCGGCTCACAAGTTTTAACGTAACCATACTCAGCATCCAACTCTCTGATGGACTCGAGGGTTAGACGGGAAAAGGTTTCGGAGTTTACATGAAAATTGACGTATCCTGCCCCAGCAGCCTGAACAGACTCAACCAACTGGCAACCAGTGACGTCTATTGCCTGCACAAGCTCCGCCGCAATTTTTCTAGGCGCCTTCTTTGCATGTTTAGCCAACTCAAAGCATACGGAAGCTGCCAGCTCTCCGAACTCTAGGTTGGGTGGAACCTCAAGCAGAATAGACGGCAAAGGAAAAGCTGGATAGAGCCTGTTTAGAGCATCCTTTAGCACGGTCTCGCATTCGGCATAGAATTCCTGGAAGGGGTTAACGGAAACCATTTCATGCTTTCTTCCTAGAGGTGGCGGGTCCGCGGGGATTCGAACCCCGGAACTCCGGCTTCGCAGGCCAGTGTCCTAATCCAGACTAGACCACGGACCCCTCACAGGAGGGACAGCAAAGCCAAATATGAGGCTTTTCCTTTTCCGAAACAACTTATGGGAATCCACGTCAGTCACATAAATCTGATTCAACACGTTCTTTTGCCTCTTCATCAGTCTGCAATTTTGCAGATGTATTCTTCTTTTTGAGTAATGATAATCTTTAACAGCAAATGATTGGTTACTTTAAATGGGGAAAATGTTGGATATAAAATATCAAGTCTATAAAGACGTTGGAGGAAAGTATAGATTTCGACTTCGGGCTGCTAACAACAAAATTCTAGCTGTAAGTGAAGCATATGAAACCAAAGCTGGATGTACAAACGGTGTAGAATCTGTACAAAAAAATTGTCAATCCAAAATAGAAGACAAAACTACTGAATGCAAAAGACTTCCGAATCCAAAATATGAGATTTTTGTAGATACCAATTTAAAGTTCCGATTTAATTTGATCGCATCTAACGGTCAAATAATTGCCTCCAGTGAAGCTTACAACAGCAAACAAGGATGCATAAAAGGAATTGAAGCAGTTAAGAACAGTTGTGGTGCCGGCATAGAAGATTTAACAGTCAATCAAACTACTGAAAAAATTGAAAAACAGGTTATCGGGATTGTAGATACAGGTATAGCGATGCTGTCTCCTCCTAATGTTGTAGAGTCAGGCTCTACAGTGACTTTTGAAGGATGGCTCATAGATAGCAAAACAGGTAAAGGTATAGAAAAAGCCACAATCAACATTTGGGAAAGAGACAGATCGTTCATGGGCGACAAAGTGTTAACTTCTGGGGTAACCGACAAAGAGGGCAGCTTCAATATAAACTGGAAGGCAAAACAGCAGGATTGGTGGGATGACACCGTAGAGCTTTATGCAAAATTCAAAGGAACAGAAAATTACAAACCTGCAAGAAGCGCAAATTATCGAATAAAGGTTCTATGGTATGCCAAACAAAAAGTTGGGGTTAAACCTTAACTCGAAAAAGGGGAAATTGTGGCTGATATCTCCAGCGGTGACCAGATCCAGATTAGACCACGGACCCTTACAGGAGGGGCTACTCTCACAAATATGAGGTTTTCTTTTATGAAAAAGCTGTTGTTTTCTGTTTTGGAGTCTAGTGATGACCATTAGATGTACACGAGGACAAAAAAGGGGGAAAAGATGTTTGATTACGAATCCAGCACGCCTTTCAGAATGCTCAAAAGTTCCATGTTTGACTGTGCTATAGTTTCCAGCGCCTGTTCGCCTTTTTCGGTTATGTCGTAAACTCTTTTCTTTATGTCCCACTTGCCTTGAATCAAACCGTCTCGTTCTAGGGAATATAGATGCGAATAAACTGTTCCTGAGCTCATTAATACGCCGAATTTGTTGTGGATAACACTTATTGCATCATAACCGCTCATGGTGCCGTTTCTGAGTTCGGCAAGCATTATCAAATCAATTACTGATTTTGCGATTTGTTTCTCCATTTTTTTGACAGTTTCATTTTTTGTTATAGACAAAATAAAATCATCTTCAAACATTTTTTTTAGAGATTTTTATTTGTTTTTTTACAGCTTCATCGATGCATCTTTTAAGTGTAGAAAAGACTACCTCCGGCTTGCCATATTTCCCAACGAATCCGTTGGCGCCTAATCTAAATGCTTTGAGAGCTGTTTCCGGGTCTTCTGTGACTGTGAACACAATGAATGGAATTGTGTTGCCGCTGTTTCGAAGCGTTTTCAGAAACTCGAAACCGTCTGTCACAGGCATTTGAATATCACATATAATTGCATCGTATTTGTTATGCATTATTTTTTCAAAAGCAGCTTCAGCAGAAGAGGCTAATTCAACATCATAATTACACTGTATGTTTAGGCACTTCTTCGTAGTTTCCAATAATTCCGTATCGTCATCAACGAGAAGAACCTGAATCGCTTGTATTTTATGCAAGTTCTGCATCGACATCAGAATCTGAGTTTTTGTTTCACTTAAAGAGTAAGTATATAAATGAAGTGAAATGCGTCAAAAACGTTAAATCGTAATACACTGTAGTTATAATTATAGAGGAGGTATTTGTTTAGCAAACCAAAAAAGGAAAACAATCGCGTTCTCCTTTAGATTCGATGAAGAATGCATCGAAACCTTGCGCGAAGAAGCCGAACAACAGGGAATCAGCATCAACGCTCTGGCGAATAAAATTATGCAAAACTACCGTCTATACGGAAGATGGACTGAACGCTTCAGCATAATACAAATTACACGTACAACAATGTCTAGACTAATAAAGTGCTGTCCAGAAAACATTATTGTTGAAGCCGCAAAAAAATCGGGTTCACTAGTCACCAAAGACGTTTTGGGAGCAATGGGAATGGATCTGACCTACCCCAACATTGTAAACTTCACCGAAAACTATTTGGGTAAATCGAGCAACTGGTTCCAATATAGTAAACAAACTAAAGGAAAAAAAGAGTTAATCCACTTGCACCATGAACTTGGAAGAAACTGGAGTATTTTTACAGCTAACCAAGTTGCTACAATGTTTGAGTCATTACTGAACAAACAAGCAAAAACAGAAATTTATAACAATTTCTCGATAGTAGAAATCACTATGTAAACAGCACTCAATCAATATTCTGGTTTTTGCCAAAAACAGAAACCGTTACAACAACACAGCAGACCAGCATATCATATTTGGAGCCTAATAGAGCTTCATCGTTGAAAACAGCACCTTTCTGAAACACGCTCAAACATACAGCTTCTGATGAATAAATGTCAGCAAGCTAACAAGCATCAGGAACAGCAGACCCAAAAGGGTTCGAAGAGGTTTTTTTGGAGAATCATATTATATATGAATGTTCATATTTGGTTTTGGCGAGGTACATGTCAGACTTTTCCTCCTCTGATTTGGCTGAAATCGAGTCACAGCTGAAGGGAAAAACGCTTCAGATATACTGGTATCTGCTGAGAGACCCCAACTCCGGCGTGGGCGTCCGTGAGGTTCAGCGGTCTCTGGGGCTTTCCAGCCCAAGCGTGGCTGCACATCACTTGGATAAGCTGTTGTCTCTTGGGTTGGTTGAAAAAACTGTGAGAGGAGAATATCTTGTGAATCAGGAAGTTAAGGTGGGGCTCCTCAAGTTCTTCAGCAGGATGGGACGGTTTCTTGTTCCTCGGCATCTGTTCTATGCTATTTGGCTTTCTGCAATGTTTGCCACTTACCTGATCCTATACAATGTAGTGCTGAGTCAGCCCACATGGTCAGTACATAACATCGCCGCCATCCTCTTCGGAGTAGTAGCCAACGCCATTTTGTGGCTTGAGACGGTAAGGCTATGGAGAGAAAAACCATTCTAAGCTGTTCTAAAAAGTGGACTTAAAAGCATGGCAAATTCAGATTAAGGGTGGCGAAAAGCGTGAATAAGATTCTGGCTTACACGGCGATTGCCATATTGCTTGGCTCGGTCACAATGATTGTTCCCCTAGCGTTGCTTGGACCAAACAACCTTGTTCCAGCCGATTCCACAGATAATCTTCTTGGATCAGGCGAAGAAAAACTTGAACGCAACGGAACATTAGCTTGTCCAGATGCAACAGCCCAACAGACTGACGGCACAGGAACCTACGACATTTCATCTAGTGAATCTGGCGTCGGAAAAGCAGACGCCGCTTCCGGGCTGTCTTCGATTGGGTTGATGATCGTTCCCGGTTTCCTTGTTGCGTTGGGAGTTTCTGTTTACCTCAAAAAGCGGATGGTGTAGTGTTCTATTTTTGGTACACCATGTTCTAAAACGTAGCATTAAGTTCCCACAGGATAATGTAACTAAACAAAAAAGATGAAAGGTGAAAACATGACAAACACAAAATGGTTTATCTTCTCTTTCCTAGCAACAATTCTAGTCATCTCCTCAATCCCACTGTCTCTTTACCTCATCAAACCTCAAAACAAGGAACAGACAGACCTCGACATTGCACTGAACAGGTTTTCCTCATACGAAGAACTCAAAAACTTTTTAGAAACGTCACCTAACGGAGTCTATTACCCTCTCGTTTTACGTGGGGGTCAACTAGAAAACGCTGATACACTTGCAGTCCCCCAATCAACCACTGGATCCTATAACGTCGAAAGCTCCGATTACTCGAAAACCAACATCCAAGTGGAGGGAGTGGACGAGGCGGACATCGTTAAGACCGACGGCGAATACATCTACGTTGTTTCAGGCGGCAACCTAACCATCGTGAAGGCGTATCCACCTGAAGAAGCCAGAGTTGTCTCAAAGATCGTCCTGGACGGCGGCATCTCCGGAATATTCATTAACGGAGACAAACTTGCAGTCTTCGAAACAGACTACACTGTGTATCTGCTTTATGGCGGCGTAGCAGTAAGAGAATCATCCAGCAGCTCAGAAGAAAAGATCGACAAGGATTCAACAACAGATGTGGCTCCCGAAGATCCTAAACCAGTTACATATGAGCCGCCTACAACCTCAGTCAAAGTGTATGACATTTCAGACAAAGAAAACCCTG
>CAZYJH010000043.1:0-10960 GCA_964647775.1 uncultured Candidatus Bathyarchaeia archaeon | reverse complement strand
TGAAAGGACCCATAGGCATCGAAAAACTCCGCCAAGAATACGGCGGCAGAATAGATAGAGGAGCAAGACCAGAGCACGCCAGAAAAGGAGCGGGCGCCATAGTCAGAACAGCCACGCAGCAACTTCAAACAGCAGGTCTCGTGACCCAGTTAAGAAATGAGGGAAAAATAGTGACGAATGAGGGAAGGCGTCTGCTAGACAGGCTTTCCACTGAACTAAAAGGCGAACTGGAGAAAACTCTGCCCGAACTCAAAAAGTATTAGGTGGAAACGAGTGAGCGAAGAAGAACTTGAGGCTCTCAGAAAAAGAAGGATGCTTGAGCTGCAGCAGAGGATGGTAGAGGAGCAGCAGCAAGTCCACGCACAACAGCAACTTGAGAGCCAAAAGCAGGCTCTGCTTCGCAGAATACTCACCCCCGAAGCGAGAAGTCGACTCACAAACCTGAACATGGTTAAACCAGAATTCACTCAGCAGCTTGAACTGCAGCTTATCCAGTTGGCTCAGCAGGGAAGATTGAGCCTTCCCATAACCGATGAACAGCTGAAAGAGCTTCTTGTGAGGCTTCAGTCAGGTCGCAGAGACTACAAAATCAGGAGAGTGTAAAAATGGCAAGAAATAAACCAACAGCAAAAAAACTGAGGCTTATCAAGGCTGGAAAAGAGAAGAAGCCTGTTCCAACATGGGTTATAGCTAAAACAAGTGGACGGGTTAGAACTAATCCGCAGCGGAGACGCTGGCGACAGAGGAAAATAAAGGCTTGAGGGAAATGCAGATGGATGAACCTGTTGATGTTGTTGCTGAAGAAGAGGAAGAAGAATTAGAAGAAACTGAAGAGACAGAAGAGACAGAAGAAAGTTTAGATTCTGAAGTTCCCGAGGAAGAGGATGAGGAACTCGAAGATGAGGAACTAGAGGAACTTGAAGAGGAAGAAGAAGAGGAATTCGTAGAAGCGAAGAGACGCAGAAAAGAAAAGGACGAAATGGAAGAAGACATAGTTGAAGAAAGATTCTACACGATTCCTCTAAGAAAAGCGTGGATCGTCCCAAGAAAGAAACGCGCCCCGAAAGCAGCAAGAATCGTAAAAGCTTTTGTGCTAAAACACATGAAGGTCCGCACAGAGGCTGAGGGCGAGGAAGAGCCAGAGAAGCTTGTTATAGACAACACAGTTAACGAGAAAATCTGGAGTAAAGGAATTGAGAAGCCGCCCAGAAAAATCAAGGTGCGCGTGGTTAAGGACAAGGAAGGGGTAGTGTCTGTTCTTCTTGCTGAAGGAGACTAACATTTGCCGCTTTTCTTCTTTGATGTTTTTGGTAACGCAAGCATAGGAGTTTACTCACTTGTCAACGACCGAATCGCAGTTGTTCCCCCTCAGGTTCCAGAAAGCGAGAGACAAAAGGTTGAGGAATGGTTGAAAGTCAAAGTGGTCGCCACGACAGTGGGCAAATCGTTGGTCACAGGCGCCTTGGCATGCTCCAACTCCAACGGCGTGGTCCTTCCATCGTTCGCCCAGGAAGAGGAGATAGAAGCCATTAAATCAGCCTCTGACTTTAACGTGACAGTCATGAACACCAAAAAGACAGCGTACGGAAACATGGTCTTGGCGAACGACAAAGGCGCCGTAGCCGATCCCCGACTGGAAAAAGGAGCCGTGAACAAGATAGCGGACACTTTGGGAGTTGAGGTGGTCTCCGGCGAGATTGCTGGGCTGCCGTACGTTGGGTCGCTTGCCGCCGCCACAAATAGGGGTGTGCTGGCTCATCCCCTGCTGACGGATGGGGAACGGAAAGTGTTGGAGGACGTGTTGAAGGTTCCTGTGGATGTGGGAACCATTAACTGTGGAGTACCTTATGTGGGCACAGGCATTTTAGGGAACAGTTATGGGGCTATGGTTGGGCTCTTGACTACTGGACCCGAAATGTTCATAATAGGACAAGCACTTGATGTGGTGAAGGAAAATGAGTGAAGTTAAAGTTTTTCGCGTGATTGGGAAAATCAGGAAACCCAATTTTCAAACAGACTTCCGGAAAGAGGTTCGAGCCTTGAAGCCGGAGGATGCAGTGGAGAAAGTGTACATGCTGCTGGGAAGCAAGCATAGAGTCAAACGCTTTCAGATGACAATCTCTAAGGTGGAGGAGCTGGCTCCAGGCGAGATTAAGGACATTCTGATTAAGAAGATGACTCCAGGAGCGGAAGACGCTGTCCAGTGACGAAGAGACTTTCCGCAGACTGGCTTTCGAGTCACGTTACCTAGAGGAAACAGCTAACGAGATACAGCAAAGAATCCAGATGACAAACGCTGCCCTAGCCGAGCTGAGGGTCTCAACCATGACTCTGGAAGGATTGGAGAAGGAGAAGAAGGGCAGCCAACTTTTTGTTCCGATTGGCGGAGGCTCCTACGTTAAAGCCAAGCTGGAGACGTCAGAGACGGTTGTTGTTGATGTGGGCGCGGATGTGGCTGTTGAAAAGTCTGTGAAGGAAACAAAAGAGGAGCTGGAGTCGCGGATAGCTGAGTTGGAGAAGACAAGGGAAGCGTTGGGGAATCAGTTTAATCAGGTTGTTGAGCGGATTCAGCAGAACAGAAGCATGATGGAAGAGGTTTCGGCGAAGCTGAGGGAAGGAGAGGGGCAAGGCAGTGTTCGACCGGCTAAGAAAGGGGCTTAGCAGCGCCGTCAGCAAGATTGTAGTAACTGAGCTGAAAGCAGAGAAGCTGCATCCTATTCTCGACGAGTTCAGGTTAAATCTTATCGAAAACGATGTTGCGGTGCCCGTAGCCTACTACATAACCGATGAGCTGGAGAAGCGGCTTGATGGGGTTCAGGTGAATCGGCTGGGCGACCGGAAGGAGCTTGTGAAGGATACCCTTCATGAGGTGCTGATTGAGATTTTGACGACAAAAGAGACCGTTAATTTTTTGGAGAACATTGAGGAGAAGCGGCGGGCTAAGGAGCCGTACACGATTCTTTTTGTGGGAATCAACGGAACAGGCAAAACCACGAGCATAGCCAAGGTTGCCCACTTCTTGATGAAGCGGGGTTACAGTGTTGTGCTTGCCGGAGCCGACACTTACCGTGCGGGTTCTATTGAGCAGCTTGAGCAGCATTCCCAGAAGCTGGGTGTGCGCATGATTACGCACAAGTATGGTGCTGACCCTGCGGCTGTGGCGTATGATGCGATTAGTCATGCGGAGTCCCGTGGAATTAATGTGGTTTTGATTGACACGGCGGGGCGAATCCAGACTGACCGCAACCTGATGAGCGAGTTGGGTAAGATTAAGCGGGTTGTGGATCCTGACTTGACTGTGTTGGTTATTGATGCTTTGATTGGGAATGATGCGGTGCTGCAGGCTGAAGAGTTCCATAAGAGCGTGACTGTTGATGCTAACATTTTGACGAAGGTTGATGCGGATGTTAAGGGCGGCGCGTCCCTCAGTGTTGCTCACGTGACTGGCAAGCCCATCATCTTTATTGGCGTGGGGCAAGACTACGATGACTTGGAGCCCTTTGAGCCTGAAAAGTTCACGCATATGATTCTCAAGTAGAATTGTTTTTTAGGCGACAGCGATTCATTTAGGTTTGATTACTTGTTTCCGCATTTTCTAGAGGGAGGAAGAGGCTGTTGAAGGTTGCCATGGCGCAGGTTAATTCGACTGTGGGCGATTTGGAAGGAAACATAGCGAAGATTCGGAAGTTTCTTGCGGACGCAAAAAGGTGCGGTGCTGGTTTGGTTGTGTTTCCTGAGTTGGCTGTTACGGGTTATCCGCCTCAGGATTTGCTGCTTGAGAACGGGTTTGTCCAAAAAAACAAGCGGGCACTGGAAGAGATGATTAAAGGCAACGCCGTTGATGTTGTGGGGGTTGTTGGTTTTGTTGATTATAGGGGCAAGGATTTGTTTAATGCTGCGGCAGTCTTCAAGAAGGATAAACTTTTGGGTATAATCTACAAGGCGTTGTTGCCGACGTATGATGTGTTTGATGAGGACAGGTACTTCAAGCCCGCCAAAGAGACGGAAATCGCGCCAGTTTCAATCACAATAGATGGAAAGCAGGTCAGGTTGGGCGTGGAAATCTGTGAGGACCTGTGGGACAGCAACTACGACACAAAAGTCACGGATTTGCTGGCAAAAAGGGGGGCGGAGCTTGTTGTCAACATTTCGGCTTCGCCGTTTCTTGTCGGGAAGACTCTGGAGCGGAACAGGCTGCTGAGGGAGAAGTCAGCCAAGAATGGGGTGCCCATCTTCTACGTGAACCTTGTTGGGGGGCAGGATGAACTGGTTTTTGACGGCAACAGCATGGCAGTCGACAAGACTGGCAGCCTGATTGCTGTGGGTAAGCAGTTCGAGGAAGACTTGGTAGTCACGGACATTGACTTGGAAAAGGGCACGGCAGGGAAGGTTGAGGTTCCGGCGCATGATAGGGTTGGGGAGATGTTCGGCGCCCTAGTGCTGGGCATACGGGACTATTTCTTGAAGTCGGGTTTTGAGAGGGCTGTGGTTGGGATGAGCGGCGGAATCGACTCGTCAGTGACTGCCTGCATAGCCGTTGAGGCGCTAGGCAAAGAGAATGTCATCGGAGTTTCCATGCCCTCACGGTTCTCCAGCGACCACAGCAAATCGGATGCTGAACGGTTGGCAGAAAATCTTGGCATCTGCTTTGTTAAGGTGGGGATTCAGCATGTTGTCAACACGTTCCACAAGAGCCTGAAACAACCACTGGAGCACATAAGAAACTGCTTCAACGTAAAGGCGAAAGCTGATGACCCGGTTGCGAACGAGAATATTCAGCCCAGAGCCAGAGGGAACATCCTGATGGACATTTCGAACCGCCTGAAGGAGCTGAAGATTTTGGTGCTGAATACGGGAAACAAGACCGAAATCGCATTAGGCTTCTGTACTTTGTATGGGGATATGGCGGGCGGAATCGGAGCCCTCGGCGACGTCAGCAAACTGGAAGTCTACAAACTCGCAGAACACATCAACAAGAAGGCAGGCAAACAGGTAATCCCAAAAAGTGTGCTGGAAAAGAAGCCGTCGCCTGAGCTGAAGGAGTGCCAGTTTGACCCCTTCGACTTTGACATAGTCAGCCCCTTGGTTGATGAGATCATAGAGAATCGGAGAAGCAAACAGGACCTCATAGAGATGGGCTACCCACGGGAGGCGGTGGAGGACACGTACAGACGAATAAGAAACTCAGAATACAAACGACGACAGGCAACACCCTGCATCAAAATCACACCCAAAGCCTTCGGCATAGGATGGAAAATGCCAATGACCAACAAATACAAAGGCTGACATGTGTTAGTTGATTTTTTGTCGTGTTTTTAGTATGAATAGTCCGGATATGATGTAGCAGGTGAAGCATATGAGGAACAGTGTGTTGAAGCCTAGGCTGCTTACTACGGCTCCTGAGACTACGGCGGCGAATGCTCCTGAAATGTCGTCCACCGAATCGAATACTCCAAGCAGCATTCCTCTGGATGGCTTGTTGCTGACCACAGCCATCAACGCCAGAAGGGCAGGTCTTTGGAAAGCAAACGATATCCCGTAGATGAACTCGATAACGTAAAGGTGCAGAAGGTCAAAGGCAAAAATGTAGAACAGCGAACTTACGCCGCAACCGATGATTCCAATGAAAAGTATTTTCCAGTTTCCGTACTTGTCAACCAATCTTCCGGCAGGCATCTTGAAGGCTGCTGACGTTAACAAGAAGATTGCTGAAAGCACTCCTGCATGGAACAGTGATGCTTGGAAGTTTTTGACTATGAAGATGGAGTAGACGGGTCCAAGGAAGCCTAAGCCCAGGGATGAAAACGAAATCAGCGTAATCATGGTTTTGATGGAAAGTTTCTGCATGTGTCATCCCGTGGCAAGGGGAACTATTGTGCCACGATATAAATGTTTAGATTTCTGTACAAACGTTACAAAAAATCAACAATCGTTAACTATAAATACCAAATGTTATCTTTCCATTCATTCATGAAGAAACTAGACACACTGCTGGGACCATCAAAAAAACTCCAAGTCCTAGACCTGTTCCTACAAAACCCAGAAGAACTCATGAACCTAAGAGAAATCGCCAGAAGACTAGACAAAAACCCCGGAAGCATAACGCCAGTCCTGCCCATCCTCGTAGACAGAAACTACCTCACCCACACAAAAGTAGGAACAAAAGTAGTCGCCTACAAACTGAACAAAGACAACAAAACAATACAGCTACTACAACAGCTACTCAACCAAATCAAAGAATAAAGTTCAGTTCCTGTTAACCGTCTCGGTTACCCCAAAAGCTTCACGGTATTTTGTATGTTAAATGTTTGTGGTGCTTCTTTTTGGCGATTACCCCAACAACGGTAGCCATCAAGAACAGTGGAAGGAATGCCAACGAGGGAAACTCTGGAATTACGGCGGGTTCCACTAGTGGATAGTTGTCTTGGTTGTTCGCGTCTATGATGTAGGGTGTGTCGCCTATGCCGTCTCCATCAGTGTCTGTTCCGTTGTAGTTGCTCCAGTAGTTGCCTTCAGCGCCATCATCAAAAAAGTTTGGTTCATCCATCAAGAGGGAAGTAACCATCACAGTGTTATCTACGAAGATGTTATGGTAAACAATATTGCTTGAAGAGTTAGCAAAACTGGCTCCAACCCCATTATTCTGTATGCTATTAGCTACCACCTTGTTATGGTTTGCATCGTCAGCCAACTCAACTCCAACATAGCGGCTGCCAGACACAGTGTTGTTTTCTACCAGATTACAGCACGAAGCCACTATGCGAACCCCTTTAGGGCAATCCACAAAACTATTGCCTGTTATCGAATTGTTGGAAGATTGCTCAAGCCTAAGCCCATAACAGCCGAGCATCACATTGTCTGCAAGCCTAAGAAAAACATCCAACGTCACCGTGACTGTGTTACCTGTAACGCTGTTGTTATTGGACTCGTTGAGCCACATTCCATGATAATTGTTTAAAAGCTGATTTTCAACCAAAACGTTCCTGTCTGAAAATTCAAGACTAACCCCAAAACCATAAACGAATTCAAGCACATTGTTGCCGACGATTCTGTTATCCTCAGAGTACTGAAGTTTTATTCCAACAACAGGAGGCATCGTAGCCTTTGTACCATCAATCCGATTATCTTCCACTATGTTGCCAGAAGCGCCATAAAGCCAAACTCCAACAGAAGCCTGAAAAATGCAGCCTGACACCCTGCAACCCTTAACATTAAGCAGATGAACTCCCCTTCCATGGGGACCAGCATCATAGGCGGCCTTTAATGTCAACTTTTCGACAACAACATCATCATGCTCCACCAGAACAACTGTCCCATTCAGGCTCCAATCCCCCCATATCACCGTCCCCGTCTTAGATTCTCCAATCAACGATATCCGCTTGTTGACAACAACGCTTCCATTATACGTTCCACATTTTACCAAAACAACATCACCATCAACCGCGTTATCAACCGCCTCCTGAACAGAAGCGTAATCGTCTGGAACAACAACAGTCATGGTCGCCGCTACAACATGGATTTCTGGAACAGAAACAAAAACAGAACATAGAACAAGCAGCAGAACCAGAACTGCTCCCATTCTTAGCGCAGGCATTTACCCGAACTTCCCGAACTTCCATCAAAGACATGACCAAAAAGCCGCTTATAGTTCTACTTCAGGAACGCTATGTTCCTGCCATGGAACAGCAGACTCACGTAAAACAATCAGGCATGTCCAACCAAAATTCTACTGAACCAAAACCCGTTTTATCTCAGCAACTTGACAAGTATCGCCTTCGCCGAATGCAACCTGTTCTCACTTTGCAGGTAAATCACTGAGTTGGGGTCGTCTATGATGTCTTCGGCTATTTCGTAGCCCCTGTGGATGGGCATGTCATGCATAATCAGCGCATCACTGTTTCCCTTCAAAAGCTTCCTGTTAACCTGAAAGGGCAGCATAGTCTTAACCCGCTTCTCCTTCTCCTTCTTGAACTTGGGATCCAAAAAGAACTCCATGTCCACCCAAGTATCAGTATAAACCACATCACAGTCTTCCACAGCCGCCTTAACATCCAAGGAATGCTCATATAGTCCCGTGGCCTTCGCCGCCTCCACCAGCGCCTCATCAACCGAAGCCTTATTCACAACAGGCGTCACAGTCACAATCTTTACGCCCGCCTTGGTGCAGCCCTCAATCAACGAGTTACAGATGTTGTTATGCACGCCAATGTACGCAAGCTTCAGCCCCTTCAGCTGTCCCTTCCTCTCTTTGATGGTCACCAAGTCGGCTATGATTTGGCAGGGATGGTACTTCTCGTCACAGCCATTAATCACAGGAACAGTGGAAGCCTCAGCCATCTTCTTTAATACAGAGTTCTTGAGCAGACGAGCCATGATTCCGTCAACGTAACCCGAAATAGACTGAGCCTCATCCCTCAAATCAGCTAAGATAAGGTTGGTGCTCCTCCAGTCCATGTACGCTGCGTGTCCGCCCATCTGAGTCATTCCCACCTCAAAGGAGAGCCTAGTCCGCGTTGACGTCTTCTGAAAAATCATAGCCAAAGACTTGCCCTCCAACGCAAACTCGTAATCACCTGGGTTCCTCTTGATCTCCAACGAACCGTCAATCAGCTCCTCAACCTCTTTCGAGGACAAGTCCTTAAGGGTAAGCAGATGCACAACCGACATCTCCACAGTCTCGTAGATACTTCTTCACGTCAAACCGTTATATAAATTATCGAAAAACCAACAACAAACAAACCCAAAAAAGCGGCTGAAACAAGCGAGAATTAAAATACTCCCTAAACTTTTATAATAACCTTCAAAAACCAAAACAGCAACTAACCCTTCACAGAGAGAGGAAAAAAGTGAAAACAGCAAGAAACCTGAAAGCCATCTCAAAAATACTTTTCATCCTTCTACTACTTCTCGCCACCATAATCGGCTCAATCTTCTCCTACCTAATATTGGCTGGCTACTACCTTAGCCTCGGAGTCGAGGTGCCAGAAAAAACTACGGTTTCGATAACTGGCGCCAACCTGGACACACAAAACACGGAAACCTTCAGCATAACAGTCCTAAACCCAACATACTCACCCACAGAAGCAAAAATCACCGAAATCTGGGTAGCAACAGCAGACAACCAAACCCACAAAGTAACAAACATAGACCCGCAGCTGCCCCACCAACTTGACAAAGGACAAGAAACAACATTCAATTGCGACTGGAGCTGGGCAGACTACACCAGCCAAAAACTGAAAATCATAGTCCTAGTCGAAGACGGCTCAGGCGCAGTTTATGAAGTAGAGACTGCCGCAGTGGGGCTTGAGATAACAGCCGCTGTTTTCACGACAACAGACACTCAGCACTTCAACTTAACAGTAAGAAACGCTGAAGGCTCAGCCAGCGACATGAACGTCACAAAGATATCTGTGACCATGGAGAACGGAACAGAATTCCAAGTACGGGAAACAACTCCGTCAATTCCAGAACTGATTGCTGTAGGCACAACCACCAGATTCTACTGCTCCTGGAACTGGACAACCTACAGAGGCTTGAACGCCACAATCAACGTGTACACTTCAGAGGGCTACGGCTTCCATAGAACAGAAACCACACCTAAACCAGCCCAGCTGTCAATTACAGACCCAGTCTTCAGCACCTCTGACATGACAGCCTTCAACATCACAGTCAAAAACTCTGACAACTCGCTCGTTTCAGCCAACATCACAACCGTTAAACTACTCTTCGCGGACTCTTCAACTCTAGAAGTATCCGTGGAATCGCCACCTGACCTACCTTATACGCTTCCAATAGGCGACACTGTCACCTTGAAGTGCCTATGGGACTGGACAAATTACCGAGAGGAAGGCATCGCAATCATGGTTGAGACTCCAGAAGGATACCTGGGCTACCTCCAGTACACAGTTCCGTAGAAGCAGCCTAACTGCTCGGGTACATGTTCCAAAACCGAAAAGTTTAGCGAATCCACTACCCTGTTTTCTTGAAGTTTTACTAGATGGGAGTGCCCTCAGCAGGGTCTTGTCTAGCCTTTTTGAACGCCATCATTATTCGCTTCGTAACTGGACCTGACTTTCCAGCGCCTATCACGCGCCCGTTCACTTCACGTATTGGCGCAACCTCTGCGGCTGTTCCAGTGAAAAATGCCTCATCGGCAGTGAACAACTCGTTTGGGGTGAGGTTCCGTTCGATTACTTCGATGCCCAGCTTCTTCGCTAACCGGATAATCAATGTCCGTGTTATTCCATCCAGTGCACCCGACGAAAGAGTAGGAGTCAACAGTTTGCCGTCACGCACTATGAAGATGTTTTCGCCGACGCCCTCGCAGACGTAGCCGGTCTTGTCAAGGCAGAGGGCTTCATCCGCGCCAGTGTTGTTGGCTTCAATTTTGCCGAGTATGCTGTTCAGGTAGTTCAGGGACTTCATTTCGTGTGTAGCAGAATCCACAGAGTTGCGTCTTACCCAAGTTATGACTGTGCTTATTCCAGTCTCAAGCTTCTCAGGTGAATGCAATTGAAGTTGCGGCTCTGTGATTATGATGATTGTGGCTTTGGGGCACTTTCTGGGGTCTAGTCCCAAGTCTCCGACGCCTCTTGTGACTACTAGGCGGATGTATGCGTCTTTTAGGTTGTTTTTTCTGAGGGTTTTCAGCACGGCTTCTGTGAGTTGTTCTTTTGTTAGGGGTATCTTTAGAAAGATTGGGTGAGCGGACTTGTAGAGTCTGTCTATGTGCTCTTTCAGTTTGAATACTGTGCCGTTGTAGGCGCGGATTCCCTCAAACACTCCGTCTCCGTATAGGAGACCATGGTCATACACTGAGATTTTAGCCTCAGATTTAGGGTAATACTTGCCGTCGATGTAAATTTGCAACTCTTCAGGCATACTCAAACACTCCTCCGAAAGGAAAACGTCAACCATAAACTATCCACTACGTATTTAAATTTTAACCCCAAACCCAAAC
>CAZYJH010000042.1:0-11271 GCA_964647775.1 uncultured Candidatus Bathyarchaeia archaeon | reverse complement strand
AAACAAAAAAGAGAGAAAAAAGGGTATGTTTAGGATTGGTTACTTAGCTTAGTAGCCTTCGTATGAGTCGTCGATAGTTAATTCTTCGTCTTCTGCAACTTCTTCTTCCATGGTCTCTTCTTCAGCCAAGTCTTCACTGTCTGCTTCAGCCACATCCTCTGCAACATCTGACTCGTCCATGACTTCCTCATCAGTCGCCTCTTCAACAGTCAAGATTTCCTCTTCTGCCTCAGCTACAACTTCAACTTCTGTTACGTGTTCGATGGCAGGCACTTGAACAGGCTCTCCCACTGTTACCTCAACTGCTTCTTCGGCTATTTCAACTTCCGGCGCTTCAGGGGTTTCTTCGACTGCTAGCTCTTCAAACATTGGTTCAACTTCGATTGCTTCTTCAACAGGAGTCTCGATAACAGCTTCGATGGGAACATCAACAGAAGGCGCACTTGTCTCTTCGAAAGCTTCCTCAATTGGAGCCATAGGAGCTTCGAATGTTTCTTCAACTGCTTCCTCAACCAGAACCTCAACAGGAGCCTCAATCGGCGCTTCGACTGGAGCCTCTAGCGTCTCCTCAACTGCCTCTTCAACAGACATCTCTACTGGAGCTTCGACAGCAACCTCAATGGTCTCTTCAACTGGAGCTTCAACAGCAGCTTCGATTAGAGCCTCAGGAACTTCAACGGTTTCCTCAATCACAGCCTCAACTGGAGCCTCGACTGGCATTTCAACAGGGGCTTCAACAGCAACTTCAGCTGGAACAAAAACTGGCGCTTCAGCTGGAACTTCAGGAGCCACAGCCTCAAAGGGAGCTTCAAGCACTTCTTCTTCAAGGGGAAGTTCAACGGAAGGAGCTTCGAATGTTTCTTCAACTGCTTCCTCAACCAGAATCTCAGCAGGAGCTTCGACAGGCGCTTCGATCGGTGCTTCAACTGGAGCCACGAACGTTTCCTCAACAGGCATCTCTACAGGAGCCGCAACTGGAACTTCAAAGGTCTCCTCGACAACAGCTTCGATGGGAACAGCAACAGAAGGAACAGTCGTCTCCTCAACCATTTCCTCAAATACAACTGGAACAGGAGCCGCAACGGGCACTTCAACTGGAACATCTACAGGCGCCTCAACCGGCACCGCAACGGGAGCCACAGCAGGCACTTCCACAGGAGCCTCAACAGGGGCATCCGCAGAGATTTCAGCAGTTTCCTCGAAAACAGCTTCAGCGAGTTGCACCGGCTCAGCTTCTACAGGTGCGGGCGGGGGGGTTGGCGCTACAGTTTCTGGCATAAGGGAGTCTACTGCCTCCTTGAGGGAACTTAACTGGTTCTTCAGGGAGTTTAGGCCATTTGAGAAAGCTGCACTTTCGTTAGCATGTAACTCTTCGTCAATCTCTCCTGCAACATACTGGATTTCAGAGTTGGCGAGAAATATTTCCAAGGTACCGATCTGCTTTTGTAGGTCGTCAAGTTTGGAGGCCAGATTGTCGGCTAGCATTTTCTGGCGCATTTCAATGTCGGAGATTATTGTGGACAGTTCATTGTCAAGGGAGCCGTGCGTAGACGCCGAAATTCTGCCTGAATTATAAAGATCGTCAAGAGCTTGCTTCTTTTTCCTAGCTAATTCCAAATCCTTGCTTATTTTCTCGAAAGAATACTTCCATGAGATCAAATTCTAACACCCAGCCGAAAGCTACTATAAAAGAACGAAATAACTGTTGTTAACATGCAGATATATCTTTGACTGCCAAAATAGGCTCTTTTTTGGATATTAGCCGCGGGACAAGTTTAAACAAGCATAGATACCAACACACATGCAACATCAATCATTGACACTCTTGACTAAACATGAAACAACCCAAAGTTAGCCAGCTTTTGGCACACAAAAAGGAGACAGGAAACACAGTCAGCAGAACAGCCATAAAACAGGCTAAATAATTTAAACATTATGGAAATAATTCATACAAATTCTCATATATTCGAAAGTTATATATATTCAAAACTTCATTAAATAAATCCATATTCAAGAGGGGGAACAGGTTCTGGAGACAAAAAATCTAAACAAAACACATAAAAGAACAGGCAAGGGCTTCATGAACAAGCTCACACAGACTGGACCCCAGAAAACGCCCACAAAAAGCTATAACACAATCGCTGTCGTCCACAACAAATTCAGCAGCCTAGTCAGCTCAGAAACAGTTTATTCTCTTCACTACCGCCCCAAAACAGGACACAAATAAACACGTAACATGCAATCTAGGATATTACGCCCGTGACGGTGGCAAGTTTTTCTGCTGAGTCGTAATCGAGCTTTTTCTCATCCAAAATTGTGTAACGTTCGGGGCGAATGCTGCATGCCTGCACTAGAGCTTTTATGATGGATTCGGGTTTTAAGCCAAGTTCTTCAGCTGTTGTGGGAGCCCCAGTTTTTTGAAGCGTGTCTTTGATGCCCTTCCAGTCAGTGTTATAGAGGTAAGCCATCATTATTGTTCCGACGCCACACTGTTCTCCATGCAAGGCTCCATTCGGCTCAATCATGTCAAGAGAGTGACTGAACAGATGCTCTGAACCGCTACAAGGTTTGCTGCTTCCCGCAATACTCATGGCAACCCCACAGCTTATCAGACCCTCCAAAACAAGGCGAAGACCCTCCTCAGCTCCAGGCTTAATTATGTCAGCGTTTTTTGCAACAAGTCGTGCACTCATCAGAGCCAAGCTTGCCGCATACTCGCCATAGTACTCATTTTTTACCTTGTAGGCCAGTTCCCAGTCCCGCACAGACGTGAACTTGGACACGAGGTCTCCGCATCCGCTCGCAGTGAAACGGTAATCCGAGTTGATAATCACATCCGTGTCTGCTACTATAGCCATGGGAGACTGAGCCATCACCGAGTAGGGCTTATTCAAGCCTTTGATGGCAGCAACGGGGCTTGCAATACCATCATGGGAGGCGGTTGTCGGCACGCTTATGAAGGCGATTCCCTGACGCGTAGAACTTAGTTTTGCTACATCGATTTTGGTTCCTCCGCCTACGCCGAGAACCACCTGCGGTTTCAGTTCCTGAATTCTTTTTTCAACAGCCCGGACTTCCCACAGCGTAGAGGAGCTGACAACAAGATGGCTAACGTCCATTTTTTTGTCGCGGAGCAGATCAATGACCCTGTGACCCGCAATATCTTGGGTGTCTGGACCGGTCACTACAAGGGCTGATTCGTCAAAGCCTAACCTCTTGCAAATCTCGCTTAACAGAGGTAAAGTTTCGTTTCCAACTACAACTTCCCGTGGAAGCTGCATTCGATGTAACTGCATTTTCAATGCAATCACGGATATGATTAAAGGCTCCCTATTAAGTTTCAGGTTTTCAACATTTAAGACGGTTGATGCCAACAATACACAACATAGTTTCGAAATCTTTTTAAAGACGTCGGGGATGTATATACACCTCTGACTTCTCCCGAGTCATTCTGCTATCAATCAATTTTCGGGGGACATAAAATATGCATGAATCTGTCGAGAAATTAGCATTAAAAGGAACAACAACAGTGGGCGTAGTTTGCACAGACGGTGTTATACTATCCTCAGACACTCGTGTGACAATGGGATACTTCGTAGCCCATAAAACAGGCAAAAAAATCTACCAAATAGACGACCACATAGCCATGACCATATCAGGCGGCGTCGCAGATGCCCAGTACGTTGTTGAAGTACTCAAGGTCAACGCTAAACTCTACAAACTAAACAACGGCAGACCAATGCCAATAAAATCTGCATCCCGCCTAGTCGCAAACGTCCTCTTTTCTGCACGCGGAGGACTGATGGCGCAGATTCTCGTTGGAGGGTTTGACTCTACTGGACCTCACGTTTTCTCGTTAGATCCCTTCGGCAGCCTCACAGAGGAGAAGTGTGTTGCTACAGGTTCAGGTTCCCCGATAGCTTACGGAGTTTTGGAAGACAAATACAAGGAAGGCTCCACCATAAAGGAAGTATTGCCTGTGGTTGTGCGCGCTGTTGACTCAGCTATGAAAAGAGACATAGCGAGCGGAGACAACTTTGACATAGCAGTCATAACGAAGGATGGTTACCGTGCACTCAGCACCGAAGAAAAGAAGAACATTTTAGGGGGCTCCTGAGGAGCGTTAAGACAGTTTGACATCATCTGGTAAAGACCAACAAGTGGACATAAGTCAACACATACTGGAGAATATTCCTGCGCAGGCTGAAGTTACTCGTATAGAGTATGAGGGGCCAGCTCTTGCAGTTTACACCAAGAAACCGGAGGTTTTGGTTGAGCAAAGCCACATTATCGCAGATATTGTCAAGCTGATCAGAAAGAGGATAGTTGTGCGTTCTGACCCGTCTATAAGAGCAAAAGAGAGGGAGACAGAAAGGATCATAAAAAAGATTGTTTCCGAAGAGGCAGAAATCACTAACATAAACTTTGATCCAAGCCTCGGAGAAGTTATCATAGAAGCAAAAAAGCCAGGGGTTGTTATTGGAAAAAATGGGGAGGTTCTGCAAGAAATCATCAAGCAGACTCATTGGCGACCCCGAATTCTAAGAAGCCCCCCGATACCCTCCAAGATTATTGCTCACATGCGACACTTTCTTTACTCAGAAAGCAAGGAACGAGAAAGGATACTGCGTTCCATTGGTGAACGAATTTTCAGACCCGTAGTCTACGAAACTGGGGATGTTCGCCTCACTGCTTTGGGCGGATTCCAGCAGGTGGGAAGATCAGCGATTCTTGTTCAAACAAGGGAAAGCAATGTTCTTTTGGATTGTGGCATCAACCCAGGGTCTACAAGTTCCCTGAGGGCATTTCCAAGATTGGATACACCTCAGTTTGACATAGACGCCTTAGATGCCGTGGTCATAAGTCATGCTCACCTAGATCACTGTGGATTTCTTCCTTTTCTTTTCAAGTATGGTTATGATGGTCCAGTTTACTGTTCGGCTCCCACTTCAAGCCTCATGACTTTGCTTCAACTGGATTACTTGGATGTTGCGAACAAACAGGGAATTCTGCCGCCTTATGGTCAGAAGGACGTGCGAGACACTGTGATGCACACGATTCCTCTGCGGTACGGTTCTGTAACTGACATAGCCCCAGACATTCGTTTGACTCTGCACAATTCAGGGCACATACTTGGCGCATCGATGGTTCATCTTCACATAGGCGAGGGACTCCACAACCTAGTCTATACTGGAGACTTCAAGTTTGGCAAGTCCATGCTTCTTGAGCCTGCCGTTGCCATGTTCCCAAGAGTGGAGACAATAATAACGGAGAGCACTTACGGCGCTCCTGACGACATTATGCCCACAAGAGCAGAGGCAGAACAAACCATCACAAAAATAATTAACGACACCTTAGATAGGCAAGGAAAAGTTTTGATTCCAGTTCCTGCGGTGGGAAGAGCCCAAGAAATCATGCTGATCATCGACGATTACATGCGGCGGGGACTGCTGAAGGAGGCTCCGGTCTTTGTGGAAGGCATGATCTCTGAGGCAACCGCGATTCACACTGCGTATCCGGAGTATCTGGCTAAAGGGGTAAGAAACAGCATCCTTTATGAGGGAATCAACCCGTTCCAGTCAGACTACTTCACGATTGTTGAGCATCCTAGCGCAAGGGAAGAGATTGTTGATGGTGACCAGTGCATAATCTTGGCGACGTCAGGTATGCTTGAGGGTGGACCAGTAATCGATTACTTCAAACGGTTAGCTGGGGACAAGCGGAACACGATAATATTTGTCAGCTACCAGATTGAGGGAACCATGGGATCAAGAATCCAGAAGGGCATATCTGACGTTCCCATCATAAACAGCAACGGCAAGATGGAAGTGATGAATGTTGAGATGCAGGTTGAGTCAGTCAGAGGATTTTCTGGACACTCAGACAGGAGACAGCTTGTCAATTACCTCCACAGAATGAGACCTAAACCTGAACGGGTGATTGTGCTTCACGGCGAAAAATCAAAGAGCCTAAGCATAGCTAACCTCTTCAAAAGAAAATATAACGTGGAAGCGCTTGTGCCAGAAGTTCTGGAAACAATTAAGCTGCGGTAGGAGCCTTTTTGGGTACAACAGTTTCTGGGCGCCAGATTGTTATGAAATCAGGAACTATTACTACACGCTCTTCTCCTAGGCTGGCGATGTCTCCTCCGATGGATTGAGTGAAAACAGAAAGTTCGTTGACGGCAACTTTTACGTCGTCAATGCTTTTTCGGGCAAGAGGAGTAATCTTGAGGATGATGATGTTTCCCAGCGTGAGTTCATGTTTGATGACTTCTACGTCGGCGAGGTTGCGTAGAGGCAGAGCCTTCAGGCAGGCTTTCTTTCTAGCTTTTTCGTTCTCCCTTTCTGAGGTCGACAAGTGATGTCACTTCCTTAACTAGTTACAGAAGTTTTATTTTAAACATTTCCGCTTGAATCAGTTTCTAATCCTCAAAAAACAGTGTTCCAGAAGAGCAGCTTATGACTTTTATGAAGCAGCCATAATGTTTTGCAACAACTTTTCTTGAACCTCAATGAAAGCAACAAGAAATTTTCAGTCAGGAACCCTTCAGGTAGTTCCAGAGTTTGTCGCCTACAAAATGGAGGGTTTTCACGGTTTTTCCGCGGCTAACAGCTTTCATGTCTTCAGAACTGAAGAGGGCGGCACCTACAGCTAAGGGTTTACCATGCCGCTCATCAGTGATGAGAAGAACAGAATTCTCCTTGAATTCGCCGTTGACGGTAACAACTCCGGGAGCCATCACATCGGCTCCTTTGCAGACATAGGGGACGGCGCCCATGTCCACCACTATTCGGGGCATCAGCCGGAAAAGCTCTTCAAATGATAGGGTGGGAAAAAGATGTCCATCAGCTCTTGCCAGTAACGGTTTTCCGTTGAAAAGGAAGACTTCAGCGTTTTCGGTTTCATCAGCTTCGATACGTGGTTTTGACCCGACCAATTGTTCAATGTCTGTTCCCAGCGTTTTAGTAACTTCTAGAAGAAACTGTTTAGATTCTTTCTCTTTCAGGAAATGTCTGCGTCTCTTCTTCGGCAATTCAAGCACCTGTTAATACAATGTTTTCAGAGCAGCATAACCTTTGCGCACTACCGCTTTTCAGTCTTTTAGGTCCAAAGCTTTAGCGCTAATCCGGCGCTCCCATCGAATAGAACGAGTTGGTCATTGCTTTTTGGCTGCGGGTGGACAAACATTGCATGATTCTGGAACCATTAAACAGCTTTTGTGCCAATCGCATATCAGGTCCCCTGACCGTAGAGCCTCACATAACCTGCAGAACTGCAGCATAGCATCAAAGGGAGACATCTTATCGGCGGCTATGCCCTCGGCGATTTCATTAACTATTGCTTGGACAGAAGGAGAGGCTTCAAGCTGCTTCACCATCTTTTCTCCCCGTTTTGAGCAAAGGTAATGGCTTATGGAGGCTTGGGTTGTTCCAAGCTTTTTTGCCGCCGCCACCTGAGAAAAATTGAAGGTCTCTACCAATCGCCTAGCTACCATAGATCGAAACGCGGGCAAAACAGACCGCACAACAACTTCGCAGGGTGGTCGCAACAGGATTCACAAGACTATAACGCCGTTATTGCTTATAAACAAACCGCGAAAAGAGCCAATAAACCATGACGGAGCTACCGTCTGTAGACATAAAGCGTGTGAGATGGGTAGCCTAGCTTAGGGTTTTCGCAGAAAGTGTCTACCTTCAAGGGTTTCCAACCAAGAATTTCGTAGTCGTGGGAGACAATTCTAGTTCCAGATTTAAGTTCCGCTTCCAGTTTCGGCTTGATTTTTTCGTTTGCGCTGGTTGTCAGATACAGAAACACTACATTGGCGGGAGACAGGCTGACAGTAAATATGTCCTTCTGGAGGATCCGGGTTTTCTCATTTAAATCAAGTTTCTGGATGCTGTCTAGGGCTCTCTTTGCCAAGTCATCTCTCAACTCAACGCC
The DNA here is from genome assembly GCA_964647775.1 of uncultured Candidatus Bathyarchaeia archaeon. Classification (GTDB taxonomy): domain Archaea; phylum Thermoproteota; class Bathyarchaeia; order Bathyarchaeales; family Bathyarchaeaceae; genus Bathyarchaeum. Next base: position 3,327 of record CAZYJH010000042.1, on the reverse strand, counting down.
AACAGATGTAGCCCCGAAGTCTTTAGCAGCCATAATGACTGCCCGACCATCTCCGGAACCTAGATCATACAGGACTTCTCCTGGCTTGAGGTCAGCTAAAATAAGCATCTGGCGAACTACTGGAGTAGGCGTGGCGACAAAAGGTGCAAGAAACAATGCATTCTCCTCTTGGTTTTGTGTTATAGGTAAGCGCTTGCTTTTATGGTTTTCGTGAAACAACAAGCAAACAAGTTCTCAGTTTCTACACAAAACCGAAAGCCCAATAACCATTATGCGTTAAATTGTATTTGGAAATAATTCTACTTCAGAACCGTTGGGGGAGCATAATTGCTGAAGGAGGCAGAGGACGGGTACAAGGTTGTTTTAACCGCAGACAGAACATTGATGAGCGAGTACCGAGGAGGAATCTTTCTTGGCTTCAGCGCCTGCGTGCCAAAAGGGCTGATTCCTGACTGGCTGTACTTCTCGCTGCTCTGTCCATCTGTTCCAGTTAACGCGGATGGGTCAGTCAAATATGCTCCCTGTGGAACAAGAAAAGTTGAAGCTGCCCTCCTAGAACACGGCTTCAAAAGGGAAGACGTGATTGTTGCTCACCCTGAGCATCTTGACAAAGTTGTGGGCTCCAAAACAAAAGTCCTTGGAATCACTGAAATAGACCCATTGGGCATAGCGCCAGCCACTTCCACATTCACCCAAGTGTTTAACGGCAGAGCCTACATGAACCTGAAATTCATGGAAGTGCTCAGCCACCCCGCAGTCCAGAAGCATAGACCACGAATCATTGTGGGAGGTCCCGGAGCTTGGCAGCTTGAGAACAAAAAAAGCCGAAGCAGACTGGGAGTAGACTGTGTAGTTGTTGGTGAAGGAGAGAAGGCTGTGGGTCAGCTTTTTGAGAAGGCTGTAGCTGGAGAGCCGCTTCCAGAAGTTGTGCATGGAAATGTGGCTGAGGCAGGAGAAATCCCGTTGATTAAGGAAGCGACAATAGATGGGATAGTTGAGATTGCTCGGGGATGTGGACGTGGCTGCGAATTCTGTGTTCCAACTCTTCAGCGTTACCGTTGCATCCCAATAAAAGACATACTGAAGGAGGTTAAAGTCAACCTTAGGGCGGGCAGAAGACCGTTACTGCATGCAGAGGATGTGATTAGATACAAGGCTAAAGGCTTAGAAGTGAACGGTGAGGCAGTGATAGAACTCTTCAAGACGGTTAGAAGCTATCCCGGAGTCAACGCGGTTGCCATGAGCCACTTTGCGCTCTCCTCTATCGCAAGTGCACCGGAAGTTGTTGAGGAAATCTCAAACATTCTTGGCGCAGGCGAGGAGGGAGGATGGCTTAGCGGACAGACAGGCTTAGAAACGGGTAGCCCTCGGCTGATTGAAGCAAACATGAAGGGAAAATGTAAGCCCTTCGAGCCGGAGGACTGGCCACAAGTGGTCATAGACGCTTTCGAGATTATGGCAAAGAACTACTGGGTTCCATGCGCTACGCTGATTATTGGGTTTCCCGACGAAACAGATAGAGACATTGAGTTAACACTTGACCTTCTGGAGGAGCTGAAGCAGTTCAAGAGTTTGATTGTTCCCCTGTTTCTTGTTTCGATGGGGGCAATTAAAGACAGAGCCGAATCGTTCACTGTCGAGAAGATGACTCCGAAGCAGGCTGAGCTTTTCATGAAGTGCTGGGAACACAACATCGATTGGGGGCAGACGCTGCTTCAAGAATATTTCATAACAAAAAGCGGAATCAAAGGGATTGGACTGAGGTACCTGTTTTCGTATGGCACTAAACAAGCCAAGAAATTGATTCAGCGCTGCAAAGACGATTATGACTGCGATTTGGCAGCCATGATCAGAGATGAGAGAAGCGGAAAAATCAGTTTGGGTCCAGCGCCCATACGCTTCATCTACCGATTCCTACGAGAAAACAGGTGACTGGACGGTAGCTTCTACCAGAATTTGCGTTTCAACGATTTCTTTTCAGCTTCTGTGATTAGCTCGAAGAAGTGGTCTGAAAGCGAATTATCTTTTTCTAGGATTTCTTCTGCGTCAGAGATTTGCAGGTTTCGTCCAGAGAGAGAAACGGCGGCGGGTTTGCCGAATTTGGAGATGAGCCTAGCAGTTCTAAGTGCCTGCCGGTTAATTTTGCTCTCGGTTTTCGTCAACTTTTCTCCTTGTTTATCCACCAGAGACTGGACGCTATCCTCGCTCCTTCTAAGCATGCCTAAAGCTGGAGAGCCGCATTTGGGGCACACAGGCTTTTCTGGCAGGTCATTCAGGCGAATCATCTCCATGTAGTCCCAGCATTTGGTGCAGACAAAGGTTCGAACCTCGTTAAGGAGACGCGCCCTAGCCGACTCCACAAGAATAAGCTTCATGCGCTCAGGCGGAATCAGGTCAGTTTTCATGCTGACTTTTTCTATTCCAACCCGCGCAATCGGAGAAGCATCACCCACCGTTTCCAGTTTGCGGACTTCAATCGTTCCGTCCCGAACAGCAGCCAACACACTGATTGCCTGCTCCAAATTCAGGTCTTTCCTGAAAATTTCCTTCAGCGCTTCATCGTATATTGCTGTGCCCTCGAAACTTTCCATCAGCTTGCGGAGGCTCACCCTGCTTAAGTCAACCCACTTCTGTATGCCGCCGAATCGTCGGGCAACATGGAACATGCGCCTCTTGAAGAGCCCAGTTTTGACCGTAGACCTGATCATGAGGTCCCGGATGTCCTGCGCGCTCATCATCTTCATGGAATCAAGCACCGATATTATGCGGTCGGCGTTGACTGCGCCCAGGGTGTTAACGAAGATGCGGTAGGGGTCATGCTGAACCACGACGCTGTATCCGGTCTGATCGGACAAGATGTGTCCCAGCAGCTGAGCCAAAGCCCTGTTCGCCAATGACCCAAAGTTGGCTTGCATAATCACGAAGTCTTCCCAATCCTCAACAAGCACCCGCTTATCCGTGGGAACAGGATACCCCTTCTTGATTTGCTCAACGGTTTCGCGGATTGCCCTTGAAACAGTTTCTGGGTCAGCAGGGTACCTCTCAGCCAACGCCTCTGAGATTTGGGCGACTGTTTTGCCGTTTTTGTTCCGCTCCTCAATGAAGCCTCTGATTTGTCCAACCTCTTGTGCCACGGCAAAGGGAACAGGAATCTCCTCGCCTATCCAGCTTGGAATTGCTCCGGTTGGGTCTTCAGTCTGCTTCACGAAGATTTGGTCTCCGGAAACGCTTACGATCTGCCAAGGTCTACCCTGAATGATGAACTTCACGCCGGGTTTACCGTACTCGGCGACGAAGGCTTCATCCAGCACACCCACAGCAGAGTCC
>CAZYJH010000041.1:0-11495 GCA_964647775.1 uncultured Candidatus Bathyarchaeia archaeon | reverse complement strand
TTTTTCGTCGTGTTTCTTCTTTTTCTGTTTGTTCTTTTTTGCTAACGAAGGCATAAAGTTCTCATCCCAATAACGATAATTTCCCTAAATGACAGTACCAAAAGATGCCCTATATTAATTGATAACCCAAACACAAAACGGGTTCGCTCAACTCAACAATCATATTAGGAGCCTAATAACAGAAGATTGTTGAAAACTAACTTTTTTCTGGAAACGACAGCAAACCTGAAAGATACGTAAATTAGTCGGCTACAGAAACTATCTTCTAAAGTGGTTAGGTAGATGGGCGTCGATTTTGGTTCTTTGATTATAGATTTAGAGGCGCTTGCTTCCAGTTCACGGGAAGATTTTGTTAACGAGTTCTGGGGCAGCTACGAAAACTACGTCCAAACATACAACAGGTTACTCAAGGACTTGCAGTCTCTGGGCTTCTACAAGCAACTGACCCCCCTTGAGGAGGTTCCCTTCAGCGACCAAGCCTTCGATTCTGGCTTCAGCAAACACGAAAAGGCAAAACTGCGGGAAGTAGCCAACGCGTCAAATGTTCTTTTACAGAAGGTGAAGCTGCTCCTGTCCCCACCCGCCCCAACTAAACTGAACAGCCAGGTCAGGTCAAACCAAATCTTCCTAGTCTATGACAAAGTCAACCAGATGACATCCGATGTAACCGCTACTCTGGAACAGCTAGAACTTGAGCCCATCATAGTGCACAACCCACAAGAATTAACCGACAAAACCGCCGACTATCCCCACGTCTCCTTTGCGGTGGTCCTTTTATCTCCAGACGAGCTGGCTTACCCAAAAGACGGAACTCCAGACCAAGCAAAACACCGCCCAACACAAAACATCATCATCGAATTAGGCATCCTTTTAGGGCGCCTAGGAAACCAAAACGTGGCTGCCATATACCCCCCAAAACAAAACTTCGAAATCCCAGACGACCGCAACATTCTCTGGATAGAACACAAAACAGGCTGGTACCTAAAACTAATCAAGGAACTAAAAACCGCCAACTTCGACGTCGATGCAAACAAACTAGGCTGGCTATAACCTCGCATATTTGTAGCCTATTAGAGGTACATTGTTGAAAACAGTGTTTTTTCTGGAAATCATGAAAGAAGCAGACTTGTGGGTTGACTGAAAAACTTTTAACGCTCTGGGTACTCCATTGGCTTTAATGACATCTCATAGGCAACTCGAAGACAAATGGAGAAAAAAATGGGAACAAGCCAGAATATTCGAGGCTGACCCAGACCAAACTAAACAAAAATATTTCATCACATTTCCCTTTTCTTACATGAATGGTCCCCTCCACGTGGGACACGGCTTCACAGCCACCCGCGTCGACGCACTCGCACGCTTCAAACGGATGCAGGGCTACAATGTCCTGTTTCCGTGGGCTTGGCACTGGACAGGCGAAACCATAGCAGGCGCAAGCGAACGCGTAAAAAACGGGGACGAAACCCTGATCCGAGCCTTCAGGGAAATGGACGGCGTCTCAGAGGAGAACCTCAAAAAGTTTGTTGACCCCGTCTACATGGCAAAATACTACACAAACGACAGCCGAGAATCCGTTAAAAGAATAGGCTACAGCGTGGACTGGAGACGAGAATTCACCACCACCAGCCTCTACCCAACTTTTAGTAAATTTGTTGAATGGCAGACCGAACGCCTCAGAGAGAAGGGCTACATCATAAAAGGAACATACCCCGTGGTCTGGTGTCCACATGACCAGAGCCCAACAGGCGACCACGACAGACAAACAGGCGAAGGCGTCGTCCCCGAAGAATACACCCTCCTCAAATACCGAATGCTGGACGGCACAATCCTGCCCTCCGCAACCTTCAGACCAGAAACAATCTACGGCATAACAAACATCTGGATAAACCCAGACGCCGACTACGTCAAAGCAGACGTAAACGGCGAACAGTGGATAATCAGCCAAACAGCCGCAACCAAACTAACGGAACAACAAAAAACAGTAAAAATCTTAGAAGAATTCAAGGGCAGGAAGATAATCGGACAAAAGTTCACCAGCCCCCTCAGCGACAGAAAGATGCTGATTCTGCCAGGCTGGTTCGTAAGCCCAGACAACGCAACAGGAGTAGTCTACAGCGTCCCCGCCCACGCACCCTTCGACTGGCTAGCCCTCAGAGACCTCCAAAACAACCCAGACCTACTCAAAGAATTCGGCATCGACCCCGAACAGGTCAAACAGATAACGGCAATCTCGCTCATTACTGTGGAGGGCTACGGCGAATACCCCGCCATCGAACTTGTCGACCAGATGCAGGTGAAGGACCAGCATGACCCCAAAGCCGAAGAAGCAACAAAAACGCTCTACAAGAAGGAGTTCCACGGCGGAACCCTGAAACAAATCTGCGGACCCTACGCAGGAAAACAGGTCAGCAAAGTAAAAGACCTTCTAATCAGAGACTTCAAGGAGCAGGGCATAGCCGACAAAATGTATGACCTGCCCGAACCCGTAGTCTGCCGATGCATGACGCCCTGCATAGTCAAACTCCTAGCGGAACAATGGTTCATAAAATACTCGGACGAGACATGGAAACAGGAAACCAAGGACACGCTGGCTCAGGCTTCCATCTACCCAGACTCAGCCCGCCAATGGTTCCTCAACATAATCGACTGGCTAAAAGAGTGGCCATGCGCACGAAAAAGCGGCTTAGGAACACCCCTCCCATGGAGCCCAGGCTGGATAGTCGAAACCCTCACAGACTCAACCGTCTACATGGCATTCTACACCATAAACAACCACCTCAAAAAACACAACATAAAAGCCGAACAGCTGACCCCACAGGTCTTCGACCACATTTTCTACGGAAAAGGCGACCACAAAACAATCTCACAGCAAACAGGCATCGACAGCAAAATCTTGGACCAGATGCGAAGCGAGTTCATGTACTGGTATCCGCTGGACATGAGAATCTCAGCCAAAGAGCTGCTTCCCAACCACCTGACCTTCTTCCTTTTCCAGCACACTGCACTGTTTCCAGACAATCTGCCCCGAGCCGTCGGCGTGAACGGCATGCTGAGCATCGAGGGCAAGAAGATGTCAAAATCGAAGGGCAACTTCATAACCCTCAAGGACGCCCTCAACCAGTTCGGAGCAGACGCCACCCGCTGCGCCCTACTCCTAGGCGGAGAAGGAATGAACGACCCGGACTGGAGAAAAGAAACGGTCGGCGACGTCAAAGGCAAGCTTCGCGGCTTCCAGAGCCTAACAGAAACAATAATCGACAACGCGAAACAGCCAGAAACTGGGCATCTGGAACTGTGGCTCACAGGCATGCTGCAGCACAGAATCAGAATCGTCACAGAAAACATGGAAGCGCTGAAAACCCGAACCGCCCTAGAAAACGCTCTCTTCGAAGTCTGGAACGACTTCAAGTGGTACATGCGAAGAAAAGAAGCCTTCAACTCAAAAACTCTGAAGGACGCGCTGGAGACTTGGGCTCTGCTGCTGGCGCCCTTTGCGCCCTACATGTGCGAGGAAATCTGGAGCAAACTGGGGCACACAGACTTTGTTTCCTTGGCTGATTGGCCAGTCTACGACGAAACAAAAGTCGATGTTCAGACAGAAGAAACCGAAAACATGGTCAAAAACGTTCTCGAGGACACCTCAAACATTCTCAGAGCAACAAAGATGATGCCCAAACAAATCTACTATTACTCCGCTGCATCATGGAAATGGAAAGTCTACCTGACAGCCCTCAAAAAATCTGCAACGGGCACACTTGCAGTAGGCGACCTGATGAAGGAGCTGATGGCTGACCCAGAACTGAAAACGGTGGCAGGAAAAGTAGCCAAGTTCGCCCAAGGACTCGCCGAAGAAATCAACCGTATGCCCGAAGACATGAAGCAGAGGCAACTGGAGATCGGAGCCCTAGACGAAGCCGAGTTGCTGGGGAAAGCTGAGGCATTCTTTGGAAGGGAATTCAACGCGACAGTTCACGTTTACAGGGAGGATGACCGGCAGATTCATGACCCGCAAAGGAAGGCTGGGTACGCTAAACCGTATCGTCCCGCAATTTACATTGTTTAACCCTGAAACTTCGTTGACTGTTTAAATGAAAGATTATATTTATGCAGTTCTTAGACTATGAGGTTTAAGGGTCCGTGGCCTAGTCAGGATAAGGCATTGGACTTCTAATCTACGGAAGAAGAAATCCAATGATCCGGGGTTCAAATCCCCGCGGATCCGCCATTTACCTTTCATGCCGCTCTTTTCTGAGCGCTTTTACAGCCTAACCTAGCACTGGACGCTTCATCACGGCTGTGAACAATTCATGTTGAGAAGACTTTTTCCTTCGGGTAGATGACTATGCCGTTGTCTGTGATTTTGAAGGGATGCATTTTGATGCTGCACTTCGCTCCTCGCATCTTGAGTACCTCGACAGCTCTTATTTTTTCTTCTGCTTTCTTATGCTCGGTGATGTCTATTGATGGCATGAAGATGCCTTCAGGTATGGGTTGAATTCTGAGGTCGAACCAACGTTTTTCGCCGTTATGATAAGTGAATTCGTTTTCTATGCGCGCTGACACACGTTCTTTCATGCATCTGTTGAGAGTCGAAAACATTTCGGTTTTTTCGATTCCCGGATACACTTCCATCATCGTTTTTCCTATCAAATCTTTTTTTGTTATGTGTCCATGCTTTGCTGCGGCATCATTAACGTATACGTAGCGCCAGTTGTGATCGATTATCTGGAAGCCTTCCATCATGTTATTGAGGGTGTTCTGGAAATCCTTCTCTATCACCGTTTTCCCTCTTTTGCGCGCATTTAGAGCCGTTCAAGTTGTAACATAAAATAAAATCATAAATGTAACTCTGCATGTACCTATAAAAAAGCTCTCTCTTTAATGTTATGCATCTAAACTGTTCGCAATGTTATACGGAAATTATAAATCTGTCCAAGTTAAAATAGGTAGGTTGCACATGCACGGTTTTATTTGTTGGTGTGCAAAGAAAAGTGATATGTATGAATACACACGCAGAAGACCTTAAACTCCGACTAATGACAATCGAGCTACTTCGCACAGCAAAAAAAGAGTACACCTACCGAGAATTATCCGCCAAAACCAACCTGCCCGTCACAGTCTTAAGCAGATACGCGAAGGGCCATGTTCTGCCAAACGCTGAGCGCGCCAGAGAACTCTGGGAAACACTGACCAAACTCGTCGGCTTAAAGGCTGAGCTCCGCAGAAGAATAAAATTCAACTCAGCAGGATACTTCAACAACACATGGATAATAGGCGACCACAACATACTCCAGCAAGCAGCCCATCACGCCCTAGCAACTTTCGCTGGGGGACGCGTGACAAAAGTTTTGACCGCCGCTGTGGACGGCATACCTCTTGGGGCGCTGGTTGCCAACTCTTTGGGCGTTGACCTGCTGATAGCAAAACGGAACAAGGAAGTGGGGGTTCCAGCTTTTCTGGAGGAAACCTATGTTCTGCGGGATTCAGGCGTAACCATAACTCTGTATTTGCCGAAGGACGCTTTGAAGCGTAGAGACAGCGTGCTTATAGTAGATGACATGATAAAGTCTGGGGAAACTCAGGCTGCGCTGGTCAACTTTGTTAAAAAAGCCAGAGCTGAAGTTTCCGGCGTTTACTCGCTTATCGCTGTTGGAGACGATTGGCGGGAGAATCTGAAGCTGCCCAAGGGAAGCCCGATTGAGGTTGTAATAAAAATCAACAAAAAAGGCAATGAAAACTCATAAAAGGCGACGTGACTCTTAATAGAAGATTGCTTTCTGTGGAACTCTGGGAAGCGCAGGTAGGGAAAAAATGAAAAAACCTCCACGCCGTCGCCGAACGTGAACGCTTCCCATAACCACTAAAAATTTTTTGGCGCACGGGAGTAATTAAACTGTACGTTTACATTTGAACGCACTGTCTTGCATCTCGGACGCTCACCGCAGGTTGCACTGCAGCTATCAATGGCAAGCTTGAATCATTATTTTCGCAGAAAACATATTATCTGAGCAGAACAGAAACAGCATAAAGGCGGTGTTTATGCATGCGAACCATAGAATGGAAAGACGGCACAGTCATTATTGTTGACCAAACAAAATTGCCCAACAAAGAAGTCTGGGTACACATGAAAAACGCTGATGAGATGGCTTCTGCAATCACGGAAATGAAGCTGCGGGGCGCCCCCCTCATAGGCGTAGCGGCAGCCTACGGTTTAGCTCTCACAGCCTTCCACTCAAAAGCCAAAAACAGGGACGCCCTGATGAAGGAGCTGGAAGCCTCGGCTGAGATGCTACGGAAGACCCGACCAACCGCAGTGAATCTTTTCTGGGCAATCGACAGGGTAATGAAAAAGGCGCAAGAAACGCTTGGAACTAAGGAAGCTTTGGCAGAGGCTGTGGTGGCGGAGGCTCAGAGGATGGCGGATGAGGACGTTGAAGTTAACCGGAGGATGGGCAAGCACGGAGCCGAACTCATAGAGGATGGCGATGTGGTTCTCACCCACTGCAACGCAGGCAGCCTAGCCACTGTCGATTACGGCACAGCCCTTGGAGTTGTAAGAGCCGCCATTGAAGCGGGCAAAAACGTTCAGGTTATCGCCTGCGAGACCAGACCGAGGCTTCAGGGCGCTAGGCTCACCTGCTACGAGTTGATGCGGGACAACATTCCTGTGACGCTGATCACGGACACAATGGTGGGCTACGTCATGTCCAAGGGTTTGGTGGATAAGGTTGTGGTTGGCGCAGACCGGATCGTCAAGGACGCGGTTCTGAACAAGATTGGAACCTACAATGTTGCTGTTTTAGCCAGCGAGCACGGCATCCCCTTCTATGTGGCTGCTCCCATGTCAACGATGGATCAGTCCCGCACATCAGAAGATGCTGTCATCGAAGAACGAAGCCCAGAAGAGGTCACGAATGTCCGTTCCGAGAGAATCGCTCCCGAAGGCATTAAAGTGTTGAATCCAGCCTTTGACGTAACCCCGCTAGTTTACGTGGACGCAATCATAACCGAAGAAGGCATCCTGGTTCCAGAGGTTCTCTTGAAGCCGAAACCGAAAAAGTAGCCGCAAAAAAGAAACGATTAAAACTGATGTTGCATTTTAGAGACATGACCTGTGTTTTGGAGAGTAACAGACGCTGGGCAAAATAAAATGCAGTCAAACAAACTGCGTAAACAACTCTGACGGCTACTGCCAGTCACGACTTAGAAATTGGTTTGGAGTCTGCACATTCAAGCGAAAACCCAAACCAGAACAAACATGAACCGAATTGAGGCACAAAAAACCGTATTCTTGACAAGTAGTCGTTTTTATATAAGGGCATCCCTGTTAATGCTGGAATAGGATGTGCTTAAACCAGATGGCTTCTACGCGAATTGCACTCATGAGCACACTGCTTCTGATGCTGTGCCTATCAGCTTCTGTTGAGGCAATAAGCGCCAAAACAACTTCTCAATACTGGGTCTCTGTGAATCCTGCAACATCAAGCACAATTGTTTACGGAGACATCGAAAAAAACTGGACCATACCCTTTCAGGCTGTTTGGAGTTACGGCGAAAATTCAGGAAATGTTGTCGAAAATGCAGCTGTCACAGTGGAGGTTAAAACAGTTGATGGCGTGTCTGTGGAAGATATTTCTCAGACAACAAACTCTACAGGATTTGTCACCTTCTATTATGTTTCTTCAAAGCCCGCTGTGCTGACTTTTACGCCAATCAGTGTGGTTACGGAGGATGAAATGGAATATACCGCAGGTCTTGTTGAAGAAGGACACACCGCTTTTTATGGGATGCAGTCAGAGTCGGTTACTGTCTACTGGGACACTTTTGATGCTTCACTGGTCAGCACAGACACGGACACTCAGGGAGTCACCACAGTGTCTGCCAATGTAACTTATTTGATGGTGCCTGAGGAAGGTCTAGCCATCCCCAACTCCTCTCCGGAGCAGGTGTTTCCCAAGATTGCTCATGGAGTAAACGTGACCATCAATGGCGTCAAAGCTGAAGAAACATCAGTGTCTGGCGTCTACACAGCAAACTTTTCCACATGGTTACCCACAGCATACGTTTTCATAGAAGTTTCTCAGGATGGGTGGCTTCCAGCCCATAAAGGATTCAGTTTTAGCCACAACGCTAATGGAACCCTCTGGACGCCAGCCATAGCAATTATTTTAGTCGCTGCTGTTGCGCTGGTGCTCTTTTCCCGTGTCTTCAGAAGAACAGAAGGAACTGCCCTGCTGGACAGTGCAGGTTTTCCGGTATTCGGAGGAGCGCTGTTGGCGCTTGCCGCTTTCATAAGCCTTTACTGGGGAGTCGTTGGATTGGACAGCACCCTAAATGGGTTTGATTGGGCATGGTTAGCGGCTTCCGAGCTGCTTTCTTTTGGGTTTGGACTTGTGGGCAGCATCATGTCCTTGACGAAGAAGAAGCATGCTTTAGTCATATTTGCCGTGTGTGTTCCCCTGTTAACAAACGTAATCGCCATAAAAGCCGCGTTGGATGCTTACCAGCTGGCTGTGCCTTGGCTGATTATAGTGCCGTCCTTCGTCATTTCCGTGCTTAGCGGCATCCTCATCTCAAACGCAGATAAACGCTTCAAAGATTAACTGATCCACAACCGCAAAGGGCACACTGACACTACCCTTCTATCCGACGCACCATCCAAAACATTCCACCTTAGCTGGAATAACGTTCTCTTCTAGCATCAAGTCTCTTAAGCAAACAGGGTCCTCCGCCAAAAAGTCGCCACTGTACGCATAGGCTCTGCCCCTGCATCCGCCACAAGCTTCCCTGTATTCGCAGTCTCCACACTTTCCACTCAGCAAACTTCTGTTCCTGAGCGTTTTCAGCAGCTCTGAACCGTACCACATTTCTGTGAGGCTCTTTTCTCGGATGTTTCCGACTTTGATTTGCAGAAAAGGGCAGGGGTACACGTCGCCGTTAGGTCGCAAGCTGAGGTAGTTGATGCCGGCGTGGCAGCCGACTGGCTCGTTTATCCAGAATTGTTTCAGAAGCAGGTCTGGCGGGTCTGTGCCGTTTGTTTTGTGCATTGTTGCCGCGATTTGTGGATAGAGCGGGTTTCCTCCTGAGAACACGAAAATCATCTCTTTTTCTTCCTGCATTCTCTGAAGATACCGCATTAGGCTTTCCCGTTGCTCCTGAAGCATCATCTCATCCATCATGTCTTTTCCTCTTCCGTTAGGCACCAAATCGTAGATGGCAACTTGGTCAACCCCCAGGTCTGATACGAAATCTATCATTCGGGGAATCTTCTCGAAATTGCTTCTCAGCGCCATCGTAGTAACAACCACCTTCAAGTCCACATCGAGGCAGGCTCTGATGCCCCTCAACCCTTTGTAGAAGGCTCCGGGCACGTTTCTGAGCCTATCATGAATCTGAGGCTCCGTTGAATCGATCGGTATGCCCACCGCCATGATCCCCGCCTCCTTAAGCTCCCAAGCCACCTTATGATCTATCAGCACCCCATTTGTCAGCATTGCAGGAATAATCCCCGCATCAACACAGTATTCGGCAAGCCTCAAAACAAACTCTTTCCGCAGCAAAGGTTCGCCGCCGCTAAAAATCAAAGCCTCAGTTCCAAGCAGCGCCAACTCATCTATTGCCTGAGCCCCTTCCTTTAAAGTGAGTTCGTCTGGGAAGGCTTCGCGTGCATCGGCGTGGCAGTGTAGGCATCGGAGGTTGCAGGCTTTGGTGACGGCAAACGACACAATTTGCGGGGTTTCATGTTTTCCTTTCATGCCCTTGCCTGTGAGTTTCTGTCTGACCAGCAATTGGAGGAGTTTGATGCCGACGCCCATCTTCGTCAATCTCGTGGAAGTTTTTTCTAGTTTCTGGATTTTGCGTAGATCACCCATGTCTGGATGGCTTTACGCAGAACCCACGCCGTAGCAAGAACAACGACGGCGATGACAATGGCGATTAGCATGTTGTTTCCGATGTCGATCTGCGATGAAAGAACCTGCTTTTCTGGAGCAAGGTCACTGATTTTAACTTCGTCTATAGTGACCTCCGAGTCGTGTCCAATGTAGACTTCAGTTCCGTTTATGATTGAGCCCTGAGGATTCTGCACCCCCTGGATTACCTTAACGTTCTGTTCTTCCCCGTTCACATACAGGTGCATGCCCGTCGACGTACGCGTAAATGCAACGTTAATCCATCGGTTCAAAGAAACAACAGGTTCTGTGGTCAGTATTTCGTTGAATCCGCCGGAATCAGTGAATATGCAGCCGCTCAGCACACCTGCTCCGTTCTGTTCAGTGCTTGGCTTCACGGCAAGCCCGAAGACTCTGGTGACGTCCTCTATTTCGGGACCTGTTCTTGTGACCTTTACTACGATGTTGTTGTAGCTTGCGTTTGTGAAGGCTTTGACGTTTATCCATGCATCTATTTTCAGTTCTTTTTGGATGTCCAAGTTAGGAGAAACGGGTATGTATATTGGCTGAGGAGTGGGCGGAAAGCCTACCAGAAAGGCTATGGGCACGTACACGAAACTGCCTTGGCTAAAGTTTAGAGCCTTTCCAAATTTTCCCTCAACAAGTGTGGGAGAGGGATCGCCGCCTACCGTTCCAGAATTGATGCCCATGGCGTCAGGCGTTATCTCCATGTAATCCTTTGCCGTGATTTCGTCGAGATGCCATAGACCCACAGTCTGAGCGTCGGCGCACTGCGCTTTGGGGATGCTTACAAGCACCCCACTTAGGATAATTGCCATAAGGATGGATGCAAAGCTAAGAGAACGAATAGGCTGTTTATTGTGAAATTTCATGAATTCACGGCTCCTTGATGTTGATGATAACTGAAAAGTCGCTCTTAGCTCTCCCTGCGGAACAGGGTCGTTCTTATAGCGGAACGGAGTTTATGTGGGATTTTAGTCTGAATGGCGGGCTCTGATTCTTCTATACATCCTTAACGCCTCAATCAGGAACAGGATTAAGGCTGCGACGGTTATCAAGGTTAACAGGAGGAAGAAGATTTTGAATTCGTCTGTTTCGACGGGAAAATGGATTGCCAGAACAACCAATTCTGTGATCAGTATGCCCAAAAAAACGAGGGAATAGATCAGCGGGTTCGGAACAAGGTTTCTGCCAATCCAGACGTAACCTCGGACAGCAACTTTTTCTTTCACAACATAATTGCCAGCCTCGTTTTTCTCCAGCAACCCCATGTTTTCCAGTTTCTGCAAGTGCCTGTAGGCTACGCTGGGGCTACTGAGATGCACGTTTCTCATGATGTCCCTTGGACCAGCCAGCCCCTTCTTCTTAACTACATAAAGGTACACCTTCAGGGTAACGCCTTCCAGTCCGCTGGTCTCCGAGCCTGACAAAACAACAGCCTCTATATGTTGCGTCAAGGTTTTGATGCAAATATAATTTTTGCTGTAGTTTACATTGTTTGTTTTCTGCGTCAGTCAATACAAAATCTGTTCTGTTCTTGTTGAGAACATTTCTGTTCTTCGGGGAGAATTATAAACCTCATTT
>CAZYJH010000040.1:0-11569 GCA_964647775.1 uncultured Candidatus Bathyarchaeia archaeon | reverse complement strand
TCAGAAAAACAAAGGACAACGAAATTGTTGTTATCCACAACTCTGACGTGAACAAAACCACAGACGGCAGCGGGGCGGTCAGCGACTTTACTTTGGAGGAGATAAAACGGTTCGTTACTGAGAAGGGCGAACATATACCTACCTTGGAGGAGGTGCTGGATGCTGTGGGTAAGCGGGTGAAAGTTCTTGTGGAACTCAAGGAAACAGGAATCGAAGAGAATGTTCTGGATTTGATTCAGCGTAAGAGGCTGATAGAGAACGTGATACTCATCTCTTTCCATGAGGACGTCCTCAGAAAGGTCAGGGAATTGAACGATAAGGTTACTACTGGGCTGATTTATGTTAGACACAAGAACCCCATCCAGTCCGCTTTAGACCTGAAGGCTGAGTATCTGCTTCCGCTGTATCGTTTCACTCACTCCGCCAACGTCAAGAAAGCTCACGAAAAGGGCTTAAAAGTGATTGTCTGGACCATCAACACCAAAGAGGAAGCCATAGAATACAAGAAAAAAGGCGTAGACGGCATCGCAACAGACAGACCAGACATCCTAAACATCTAAAGCAGAATTTCCAGAAAAAAGACTGTTTTCAACAATGAACCTCTATTAGGCAGCTAATATGAAAGGCGGGTGATGGTTACTTCATTGTGAGGTATAGCAGCACAGCTAGGGCAAAAGTTGCGAAGAGGTCTGGCAGCATCGCGAAGGGTCCAAGACCGAAGGCCCAGTAGCCGAAAAACGATTGCAGCAGCGGATTAGAGGATATGGCATAAAGAAGCAGAATCAGCGAGAAGAGTATTAGTCCGAGTGTGAATTCTGATTTTAGTTTTTTGTACAGGTCAATGTATGTAGCCAGCAGTAGAACGAGGAGTGTGGCGTTGATTGTGGAAAGCATTGTTTTGACTTTGTAGAACAGTTCTATGTCTCCCATGAGGGAGTAGTATTTGCCAAATTCGTAGTTGAATCTGTCAGAAGGAATGGGGTGGGGCTCAAAAATGGATGTTGCTTGGGATGCCGCATTTTGGGTGACCAAAAAATCTGCGACTATAGCCACCACTGCCAAAATTGCGAACATCATCGAGATTTTCAGGTATTTGTTCATATGTAGGTTCACTTCTTTTTCTTCCTTTTTTGTGTTTTCCACAATTTGTTCAGAATCTCCTCGAATAAGCCATAATTTTCCTCCATTTCTGTAGACAAGAAATATGTGGTGCCATACCCGTCTCCTGCGGAGGTGATTATTCTGTTCTTTTGCAGGATTTTTAGATGGTGCCTTATTGTTCGGTAATCCATTTCAAGGAGGTTCGCCATCTGATTTGCGTTTTGGGGGTTTTCTCGTAACGTTTCAATTATTTTGGCACGGGTTGCGCCGCCTCTAGTTCCTGCTATAAGCCAGCCGAGCAGATATTTCAATGGGCGAACACGAATAGACATCCACACCGCTCCAAGGAAACAGAGGAGATAAAGAAGATAATTTGAGGGCTATAATAAAGTTCACTGTCTTTCTGATGCGTCATGTGCTATGCTGTTAACCGTGACGTGCCAGCATCCATTTTTTTGGCTAGATTTTGGGTTGAACTTGCATATTATAGGCAGAGGCGCCTAAATTTTAGTTTCTAGTTGTATTCCTTTCTTGACGCAAAATTCAGTAGTATGCCCATGACTGACAACATTGCTGCCGATATTTCAGCGAACAACAAGAATTCCGTGAACCCATAATCATAGTGCTGAACACATATGAGAGTGACAAACACTGAAACTAGCGGAAAAATGGGTCCCAGCATTGAGAATATGAAGAGTTTCCGTTTTAGCATGAATATTGTTCCTGCTAAGGCAAATGCTGCGGTTATAATACCGTCAACCCCATAAATCAAGAATCCGAGTAGTAGAGAGGGATCGTAGTAATCGATCAAGCGTGTGTACTGGTACACGCCTATGTATCCTATACTCACGACAAAAGTGGCTGAAATCATCGTCAAAATGGCTGCCGCAAGCACCAAATCTGCTCGTTTTTGTGGGGCTTCAATGGCGTCTTGCTGTATTTCATTTTCTTCAGGTGCAAGGGGTTTTCCGCATTTGGGACAAAAAGTGGCATCCTCAGAATCTATTTCATTACCGCAGTATGGACAATTCAATAAGCACTCAACCTTTAGAGCCGTTGTATTCAACGAGTCGTAACCACGTTCACTTCTTTACGTATTTAAGTTTATTTCAAGATTCAAGACAACCAAACTAGGTTCTTGGGCACCCAAGAATATGCGCTACTTTCAAGCAATTTTGGCTAATAAACAAATTTGGGTTTAATTTTGAAAAACTCTTTTAAGCCTCACAGGGTGTTGACTCAAATCTAGTGCAGACTCGAAGGGCGAAAAATGAGTGGCTTCACAGTTCTTAATGACGAAAAAATGCTGAAGATGGAAGAGAAGTCGGCCCAGATGATGTGCTCTGTACTGGTGGTGGCAAACGGTTATGATGGAGGAAGAAGGTTTGATTTGCGTAACTGAAAGTGCGTCTCAAAGACTGCATAAAGCGTTCGTTGTTCTTCTTCGAGACACCACATGGAAATGTGGAACAGTGGAGCGGCTTGTCGTGAATTACTTGCGGCGGCAGATTCAACATTGTAGATGCACTCATTTTTCGGTAAAGGAGATGCTGGAAAATTTTAGGATAAAGAAACATCAGCAGCGCAGGTTCTTTGAGGCTATAGAAAGGCTGGAGAAACGTGGCATAATTAAAATAGTTTCCAACCCTTTTTCTTCAACTGATGAATATGATACATTAAAGGGACAAGGAGGATTATGATTGGAGCTTCCTGAAAAACCAAAAACTGCACGAACCGCAACAGTGCTTGCAGTGATTGTTGTAATATGCAGCCTAGTTTCGGGCGGATTGTTTGGCTATTTGATTTGTTATTCCACTACCACAAAAGATGTTGATGCCCTGCAAAATCAGGTCACCGCACTCCAAGAGCAACTCGCCCAAATTCAATCAACAGAAAATCTGAATCCCCAAAACGTCACAGTGTTTTCATCAGACAATGTTTCGGTTTCCCAGCTGTACGCGCAGGTCGCAGACTCGGTTGTCGTAATCCGCGGGATGATAGCGCAATACGACATTTTTGGGCGCGCATACTATTCGCAGATTCAGGGGTCCGGTTTCGTCTATAACTTCACGGGAGATGTTGTGGTTGTTACAAACTATCATGTGGTCGGCGACACAATCAACATCACAGTAACCTTCTCAAACGGCGACGCCTACCCAGCATCGGTTCTCGGCTTAGACCCATACGCGGAATTGGCGGTGCTTTCTGTAGACGCGCCAGAGGACGAGTATGTGCCTCTTGAAATTGCCAGTTCATCGAGCCTGCAGGTTGGTGACCCAGTTATGGTCGTCGGCACTCCCTACGGATTAGCGGGGTCAATGAGCACAGGCTTTGTCAGCGCCTTGGGCAGAACCTTAACTGTGGAAACAACAGGCGGCTACGTCATACCAAACGTCATCCAAACTACAGCGCCCCTTAATCCAGGCAACTCTGGGGGTCCAGTTCTGAACTATCAGGGACAGGTCGTGGGCATAGCCACAGCTATAGTACAAAATTCGCAGGGACTGGGGTTCGCGATACC
This sequence comes from uncultured Candidatus Bathyarchaeia archaeon, assembly GCA_964647775.1. GTDB lineage: Archaea > Thermoproteota > Bathyarchaeia > Bathyarchaeales > Bathyarchaeaceae > Bathyarchaeum. The sequence goes on along the minus strand of CAZYJH010000040.1, from coordinate 7,947 downwards.
CTCTAACACAATACTGAGAGAAATCGGGGACCTAATCAACAAGGGCTCCTATGAGGATCACCCGTGGCTGGGCGCCTCAGGAACAGACATGAACTACGAAATCGCCGAAAAAATAGGCACCAACGTCACTTATGGCTGGCTGATTGCAACCATTACAAGCGGAGGACCAGCAGACAAAGCAGGCTTGCAGGGCGGAACAGAACAGGTTCAAATCGGAAACGAGAACGTGGTTATCGGCGGAGACATAATCATTGCCGTTAACGGAACACGGATAACCAGCATAGAAGACCTGTCCGCTTACCTGGAAGAGTACACCTTGCCAGGACAAACCGTCAACCTGACAATAGTAAGAAACAACGAAACAAACAGCCTCTCACTTGAACTAGACAACCGCCCCACAACCACAACATAACCGCTACAACCAAGAAAAAACCCATTTTCCCTTTTTCACAAAACACAACTGCCGCTTTCAGTCGCCGAGGGTGTTCAGTAGGGCTAGAGTAGAATAGAGTGCCTCTTCGGTTCTGACTGTTTCAGTTCCCTGATCTGGAATAGTGTTTACCGTGAAGTCGGCAACCCTGTCCAAAGTAAGGTTTTCTTGCGCCACAATCTCTTGGAGCCCCTGAGTTGGTGCACCAAAAGCCACCAGAATTTTGCCAGATTTTTTCCAGCGTTCCGCCAGTTCATAATCGACCTGTGCTAGGGGAGTTCCCATCTTGGATGTGGCAATAACCAGATCATAGTGATGCGTTTTGGTTAGTTGCCCGAAAGAATCTTTTGAAGCCTTCACAGTGTATCCCCAATAAGATTTAATCTCCGCCAGCTTCGCCAAGGCAACTTCGGGGTGCTTGCCCGTTTTTGTTACTTTAACTGTAACTCTTCTGTTCACGGGCAGTTTCGTGTCAAGAATCGGCAACGGTCGTTCCACGCCTACGTCCACAAGCGACCCCGCCTCATTAACGGAGACCACGGCGCCTTCCCTGTATTCTCCCATCTTCAGGTTTCGTGCTCTTCGTTCTAGAGGATGATGGGGCGTGCGTAGAGGCGGAAGAATACCCGCGTATTGTAGCTCAGGCTTGATTTTGAACAGCCGCTTCCGCAGATACTGGGGCGTCTCAACGTACGATAGAAGAGTGACTATCAGGTTCATGTCCCGTTTCTGGCTTTCGCCCACATTGTCGGGAAACACAACAATTTCGTTCACGCGAAAGATGGCAGCTGCTCTGGCAACCAAACCGATCTCCAAGGTTTTCTCGCGCAGATGAGGAATGTCCGAGACTATGGAAACGGGTATGGCTATGGAAAGCTTGCGGTCGCGTCTTTTCGTCATTTTGTTTACACCCACGAGTTTGACAGAAACCGCAGGATGTATATCCGTCGAGGGGGACTTCCCAGTTCCTGTTCAACAGTAAATCTGCCTGTGTCAAGCATTGCCTCTAACACGTCTTGAGACCTTAAGTCCGAATCATAATACGTTATGTTGCCGTGCTCAAACAACAACAAGTATTTCGTATTCCTGATTTCGGAATCCTCAATCAGCCAAGTATAATTGAATGAGGGCTTGTAAGCATCAACTGCCAATTCAGGATACTGCATCGGCTGCTCCTGATTTGGGTCAGCCACCAGCAAATAAAACTCCACCATGTCTGCACTGAAGTAGTTTCCGCCGCAGAGAACCACAATTTTTTCGTCTGGCGTCACATGCTTAGCCACATACTGACATGCCTCGTCAATTGGGATATTAACGTGGTCAAACTCTACCCACACGTAGGCTTCCCATGCACTGTAAGCAACCGAAACGCTCACCGCCAACACCAAGGCAGCGGCGGCAACTTTGGTGAGGTTCTTGTCGCGGAAGCTGATGTGCGGCGCCTTCAGCCGTTCCTTTGCTTTATCCCAGAGGAACAGAATCATCTCTGAAGCGGAGACAGCTAAGAGCGGAAAAATCAGGGTTATGTAACGCCAATCCTTGCTGGTAATAACCGTGAAGACGGCATAGACGGTGGCGAAGGTTATCAACGAAAATTTGTCGCCTTCATGTCTTCGCCACATCCAGAGCCCTAACCCAGCCAACGCGAAAAGATAGACAGGAAGAAAGATGGGGTGCCTATGCGGATAGGGCTGAGTCATCTCGATGAAGTAAAAGATAGGCGTGGGAAACCGTGTACTATACGCAAGTCTCTCTTCGTTGCCCATACCCGCTACATAAATCCATTTTCCGAGCATATCTGAGGCATACTGCTGATACGTAAGAAAAACCCATGGCGAAATAACAGCCCCCACAACTATCAGAATCAACAAAAATTTGCTAAGCTTGACGGCAAGACGCTGCTTGACGAAGTAGAGTAGGCTGATCAGGATGATTATGCCGCCGATCACCATCTGATACTTAACAAGAAATCCTAAGCCAAGTGTTATTCCGGTCAGAATCAGCAGTTTGTCGTCTTTTTTGCGCATCCACCAGAAAAACAGGAACAGCGAAATAGAGAAGAAAAACATCAGCATGGTCTCGATTAGCGCCATTCTACATAATGTGACGAAGCCGGGCATTGAAGCCAGCAGAATGCTTGAAATCAAGGCGTTTCTTGGTCCATACAGTTTGTTGGCGTACTCGAAAACAACCCAGATAGAAAGGAGACCGAACGTGACTGCCACCAGTCTAGCTGAAAGCAGGCTTATCCCCATTACCTTAAAGAACAGAGCCGTCGTAACATCGAATAATGGTGGATAAAAGGCGTTTTCTCGAAGAAACTCGTCAAACTGTCCCCGGCTCAGTAACAGTCCGCCATACAGGTGCGGCGTTTCGTCCCAGCGAACTGGGGCATAATCCAGATACAGTAACATGAGAACGGCGTATACTGCAAGAAAAATGAGAAATGCTAAACGCCACCTATCGAACCGTGAAACAATCTTGGATAGAACAGAAGCCAAACATTAACCCGTCCATGGACTGTTCTGTCTAAATCTGCCAAGCAATATTAAATTTTTGTATATCCTGTACAAAAGGATGACGGAAACAGCCTCCTGTGTAGTCCTTCAAATTTGATTGAACCAATCAGAAGACGCTGAATCCCTGCTCATTTTGAGAGGATTCTCTTCAATTCGATGATTCCCCGCACATTTTGTATGGCAACATCTGTAACCATTTTCAGGGAGCCTTTACCTGCCTTCTTTTCAGTCCACTCAACCGGAAATTCAACAATTTTGTAGTTGTTATTCATGCTTCGGATGATGATTTCGGTGTCCCAAAACCACCCTGTGCTACTACAGTCATTCAGAACATCTTTGATTAGCCGATTCGAAAACGCCTTAAAGCCGATTTGATGATCAAGCACCTTATCTTTGAACAACAGTCTGATGAGCATGTTGTAAACTCGAGAGGGAAGATCACGAGAAACAGCCCGGTCAGCTTCCGCGCCCTTCATGTATCTTGAGCCCAGCGCCAAATCGTTTCCTTCTCGCACCAAATTGATCAGCTTGGGAAAAAACTTCATATCCGTTGCAAGGTCACAGTCAATAAAAGCGTAGATGTCACCCTCTACTGCGTTGAATGCCTTCTTCAACGCCAAACCTTTTCCCAGTTTGTGGGGCGAATGCAGATGCGTAACCTGTGGGTGTGTACGTTCCAGTTCTTGTGCGATTACATCGGTTCCGTCTGTGCTTCCGTCCTCAGCTATTAAGATGCGGAAGTCCTCTCCCAATTGAGGGGTTTCTTTCAGAAGCGTTTCTATACAGTTTCTCAGGTTTTTGGATTCGTTGCAGGCTGGAACCGTTATTATAATCAACGGCTATCTACCTGCTTGTGTTGCAATAAGCGCGACTCCCAACAAAATGAAGAAGACTCCTGCCCAGCTGGTTAATCCCACTGGCTCCTTGAGGAATACTTTGGAGAATATCATTGTCCAGATGTAGGAAGTGGCAATTATGGGATAGAGTATGGACAGGCTCCCCTTGCTTAGGGCGTAAACGTAAAGGACAGTAGACAAAGCATACACTGTGACAGCAATTATCAGGTCGTAATTTGTGAGCAGCATCTTGATGTCCCACTGGAGGTTGTTTGCTCCCTGCTTAAATTTCAGCTGCCCAATGCTTCCTATAAACGCAGCCACTGCTGTCAACAGGACAATTTTCCAATCCACAGTCTTCACTCTACACATCCACCTTTCCGCAAGTTAACAGATAAAAGCCTTATGTTCTGATGGGGCGCATCAAGATTCAGTTTCACGTTTTTGTTTGTTCCACTTTTTTCTCAGCACCAAAAATGTTACAGCAAAAAGTGTTGCCGACCCAAGTGCCACGTACAGTATGGTGTTTGAGGCGTGAACGTTTGATGCTGTTTTTGTGGTTTGCTCAAAGTCTGGGCACTCCACTTCAACACGGAAATTCTGAAACGGAATCCAATCGTTGAGTTCACATGTGTATACTCCCTGTTCAATTTCGGTGCACTCTTTTCCGTTCACCGCAACAGTGGCGTTGACCACAGGATTCTTAGCATAATCGTAGGCGACACGAACTATTGTGTCAGTTACCCCAAAGCCGTTCGTCTCAAACTCGGTCTCAGTTATCTCAATTTTGTCCCAGCTTATTTCTATGCTTCCATCTTGATTGTTGATACTAGTGAGCCCAAAACGTTTATCGTCAGCTGCCGTAGCCTCATACACTTGTGGACCAAGCACGTTTGATGTTGCAGTGTACTCCCATCTTGAATCTCGGCTAGACCACGTCATAGGCTTGCCATTAAGGAAAATTGTTCCCCCTGTATCGTTAAAGACTGCAGAATCATATTCATACTCAGCCGTCAGCCACAGAGTCTTTGCTGAACCAGCCTGAACAATGCCATCGACTACAATTTGATCCGTAACATTGACTCTGTCCCAAATGATGAGGGGGTCAATCACGGATTTCGCGTAATCAGTTATGTCGTCGTATTCTATGCCCGTAACGTTCCAGACAACTCTGCCAACAGCGTCGTAGCTGACGTCGAAAGCAGCCCACCCTGTTTGGTTTGTCAAATGCTCTGTGCCATTAACTTCAACGGTTGCGCCTTTCACATCAGAACGGTTGCACATCCACTCCAAATGAAAGCCAACGGTCTGGACACTGCCGACATCAACCCGATCATCACTAATGAACAGGCGATCTACTTCGATCTGTTTGAAGCCGAATGCAAGTTCAGTAGGTTTGGTTGTAAGTGAGACGTTAGCGGAGAGAATGCCCGTTGAGGAGTTATAGCTCCACGTTGAGACCTCTCTTCCATCAATCCTGAGGTAGTAGGGTTTTGCTCCTCCAGTCTGCACCTCTATTGACGCTCTTTCGCCAGCGGAGCCGTTTGCAGAAACATTTAGAATTCCGCGGGTTGAATTCCATGAAACGTCAGTTAACGGAACGGTTGATGACGCCACATAAACGTCAGTTGTGTTGTCCCAGCTCACAGTGATGTTCGAGCCGGAAACCAGCGTCAAAACTTTGTTACCTGGGTTATAATCATGTGTTAAGTTGAAGGGTGTTCCAAGGATGTAGCTGGGGCGCTTAAGATCTGTGCAATAAATCTTGGTTATGTTTGTTGCCTGCTCAACCCCATTGAGGAAAACCGTCAAGTGCCGGTCATCAAAGACTGGAGGCGCAAGTAGAATGGCGTCTGAAGATAACACCTGAGGCTCTCCATCATTTTCGAGTAACAGGAAGAGTTTAGCTTCGTTTGGTTGCAATGCTACGTCAAGCGGAACTGTGATTGTTTCAGTGATCCAGTAGAAATCGTTGTGGATGTACTCAAAGAGTATGTAATTTTTGTTAATGTTCAGGTTGGTGTCCAATGCCCTGATGTAATAGGTGAAGTCTTGAGGTGCTGTGGAGTTGTCATGCAGGAGATAGACGGTTCGGTCAGCCTGTCCTTGATTCAGCCAGTACTCGCTTTCGGGATAGGGCACATACACCATAGGTTTCACGTAATATGTGCAGAGGAACTGTATGAACTCTGTTAGAGCATCGGTTAAAACGCCATTTGGCAACGAATTAGGGTTACGCGTATTGACAACGTAAGTGTAGCCTAAACCCTTCTTGTTTTCAAAGATGAAGGCGTTATGTTCGGTTTGAATCCCGTCAACCCAAGCTATTATGCTCGTGTTTTCGCTATGGGACAGCTCATACTTGAATTTAGTGAACCAATCAACATCTTCATCGGGACCATAGTAGCTGTAGGTCATTCCCTTCCATGGATACCAGAAAGTGTCCTGCGTGAAGGTGATGTTGTGCAGGTACATGTCAGCCGTTATTTCCAGTTGGCTGGCTTCAGGAGGGCACACGTGAACACCGAAGAGCGAGGCAAAACTTTCAGTCCACGCATAAGGGTCTTCAAGGTCATCCACAGTGGCGTTGCCGTGAGTAAAGGTTAGTAACGAGAAGAAAACTCCGCCATCCTCAACATAATCTTCAATGTTGCCTGCTATGGTGTCGTTCATCAGGCTCCAGCCCAAGGCGATAATGACTTTATACTGCTTTAGCACAGACGGCGGAGCGTAGATGGAGATGATGTCCACCATCCCAAAAGGCAAACCCGTGAACTCTTTTCCTGTTAGGGCGCCGCCAATCTGCCAGTTGTTGCCGACTCCGGGAAAGAAGAGATTAAAGAGGGCGTAATCGAAGTCTCCTTGCCTCTCTGTCTGGTCCCAAAAGCCCCAATCTGGTCCTCGGCTGCTCCATCCGCTCTGACCAATCATCACGGCAATAGATGAACGGTAATCTGGCTGCTCATACCCTATGCTTGCCTCATTTTGCAGGAAGGCATAGAACCTTTGAATTACTTTTCCATACTCGCTTAGCGTGCCATCAGAATTCAGAATTATGAATTTATTGGGCCAATCAGGGCGATCAAGGGTTCCAAAGAAGTTGCCTTGCTCAAAGAAGAAGTATTTTGCGCCATAAAACCATCCCTCGTAAAGAGCCCGCTCGACGTCGTTTGCTGTGAAAGCTGGAGGTTGTACCCATTCTCTCCAAGTGTCTACATACATTCCCCAAGCGGGTATGTCATAAGTTTTTGCCATTCCTCGGGCTAAGCCAATCATCATTTCTGTGTTTGGGGCATTGAAAACTTTGCTTAGGAAAACGTCGCAGTTAGACGTGTTCGCCGCTGCGTAGCCGAGAACGTTTTCCTGAAGGAATATTCTGGCGCCCTTAGCCTTGAATTCTGCTAGCTTCATTTTAGAGTTTAGGGTTTCGATGAATGCTTGTTCTGCATCTAGCCGCGTGTGGATGGTTCCGGTTGAGTTGTCCAGCCACAGATTCATGTCAGACTGTTTTCCCGTGATTTCTGTAACCATGACGCCTAGGAGGTGGGGATACTTTGTTTGCCATTTGGCAAACTGGTCAGGAGTGATTCTTATTTCATGGTCTGAAAAGTTGAAGGGCTCAAACATGGTGTAGAGTCCCAGATTGTCTGCCACGCTGATTGCCTCCTCAACTAACGTTAGGTTCCATCCCTGATCCATGGGGTGAAGGACAACCAAGTTGCCGAGCTGAAGCTCTTTCACTGTTCTTATGCTGTCCAAGATTTCCTGTTGCTTGCTTTCGAGGATTTGGATGCCCATGAAGTAGTCGGGGTCAGTGTCAAATGTTTCAGGTTGCATAACCTTAGAGGAGGCGGATGTGAAGGAAACGGTGAGAAGAAGTGCTGTTACAAAAAGGAAAACCAGTTTATGTTTTCTGCCCGTTTGTTTCAAGTTTAGTTCACCGCCCCTTTCTGGTCAGTTAATGGCTACCACTCATTAACACATAAAGTCTAATGGATAATATTATGTGCGCACTCACTTCTATTCTTTTGCCTACCTCGGGAACTCAGATAATATCTTTCGTTGCTTTCCATAAATTCTTTACTTAACCTGTCTGGATGCGAAAACAAAAATTGTTTAGTTCTTAGCTGCCAGTTCCCAACAGAAGGTCAACAAGCTCTTT
>CAZYJH010000039.1:0-11599 GCA_964647775.1 uncultured Candidatus Bathyarchaeia archaeon | reverse complement strand
GAACCGTCACAAACGTTGTGCTCAACGTCGTCAAGGAAGACTTCAGAGTAAAAGTATAACACGGCTGCGGTTCACACATCCCTGCTGTACGGTTCGGTTTCTTTAAGTACTCTTTTACTTGACTATATCTTTACCTTCGCTCTGAAAATTTTGTTGGCTTCAGGAAACAGCTGAGTTATCAAGTTTGGTCAATTTTTCTTGACTAGGAAAGGGCGTGGTTTGGTCAAGGTTTCTTGACAAAAAAACTTTTACATTGTGAAAAGCAAGCTTTTGTTAGGGTCTTTAGTGGGGAAAAGTAGTACAGCTATCATTGAAGTACTGATTTTTAGTTTAGCATTTACAGTTTTTACGCCAGTAGCTTTAAGTCAGCCGAATCCAGGTCCAGTTATTAACTCAGTGAGCCCAATTTCAGCGACACAATTACAAACTATTGTAATCAACGGGAGCGGCTTTGGCAATACTCCCCCTCAAACTTCAAGCCATGGGGATGGCTCCGTGAACACCATCGATAATGACAATACTCCGTCAATGCAGATTCGAAACGAAGCAACATATGGCGGTTGGACTGCAGGCTTTCAAGATTCAACCGACAGAAATGCGATCGGTATTATTCTGGAAAGTTGGTCAGACACAGAGATTGTGCTGGGCGGATTTGGAGAGGCGTTAAGTACAAGTGGTCAAGGCAGCTGGAACTTGGCACCTGGAGATGCCATACTGATTATGGTTAAAGTATCGGGAAAACTTGCAACATACAGCACTGTCGTGGAAGGTTCTCAGCCAAATATTAGCAACGGTACGGTTCCTGTTATTTCTTCGGTTAGCCCAATTTCAACAGATCGCCTGCAGAACATAGTTATTACTGGCAGCGGTTTTGGCGACGTCCAACCACAACTTATGGACCTTGGGGACGGCTCTGTGGACACTGTTGGCGGAGGCGATACTCCAGTTATAAAAATATGCAACGATGGGTGGAAAGGTTGGATGGCTGGCGTCCGAGATTCTCCAGAAACAGGATGGTGCATAATTGGCATTATTCTGGAGAGTTGGTCAGACACAGAGATAGTCATAGGTGGGTTCGGAACCGCCCTCATCACTCACAGCCAGTACAGCTTTAATGTTGAAGACCCAATGCGGATTGTGATAATTACGTCTGGAGGAAAAGCTGAATATCAAACAACTGCTGTTGCAGGTTCAGACATGCCACCGGATGGTTATCCAAACTCGACGCTTCATACGCCTGACCTGGCTATTTCTTGTCACAGCTCGACAAAATTTTCAGACTTTAGGGTGGAAGTTGGTGGAAGCTTGACTTATAATGGAACAGGTTTAGCAGGTGTTCCAATCTTGCTTTCTTACAGTGTTAGTGGGGGGAATTCATGGAATGAGCTTACTCAAGTAAACACTGACGATAACGGAGATTTCTCGGCGGTTTGGCTGCTCTTTGTTACTGGAAACTATCTCTTAAGGGCTGAGTGGGTTGGAAATTCCAATTATGCTGAAACTAGTACAGAAATTAGTTTTGTGGTGACTCCTTCTGGCGAACAAGACCTGATTTCAGTTGCGTCTACTTCAACAATATCTTCGTTTGCTTTCAACTCAACAAGTGGACAACTGTTTTTCAATGTCAGCGGTCCTTCAGGCACGACTGGGCATGTTTATGTTTATGTTCCGAAATCACTAATCGCTGATGTTTTTGACATCCAAGTGTTCCTTGATGGAAATTCATTATCTTATAACGCGGAATCAACTGGGGATTCATGGCTTGTAACCTTCACATACACCCACAGTACACATGAAGTGGCGGTGAACTTGAATAGTACGCTACCAACTCCGATAAATGTAAACGAATTTTGGCAATGGGCAACTTATGGTTTTATAATTGTGCTGAGCCTAACAGTTGCTGTTTTGCTGATTTCGAAAAAAAGGAAAAACACCGTTAACTCCTAAATGCGTACGGCTTTGGTTGGTTGGGTTAAAGCATAACCTCCAAACCCAAACTTTAATTTTCAATTTTCGCACATTTGTGTACCAGCGAAAGAGGAGTTTAGATTGGTGAGTTCATGAGGAACGATGAATGTATAATAAAATTTCTTAATAAAGAGGGAAGAGTGCTGCAGTCTTTTCAAAGAGACAAAGAGGGCTGGTTTCAAATCAGTTCTAAGGGCATAGTTAGACGATGTACAGCCGAACAAACATTATCGCATCTGTTGCCTCCTCTTGCTGGCGTAAGCACGGCAATTGTAAAGGTGGAAAGGATATCCCCTAAGACGTCGAGTTGAACCCAACTTAGTTGATGGCTTTGTTGTTGTAGACGCGACTTTCTGGGTTTTTGTTCTCCAAATTTTTAAAAACGGAAACACAGATTCTATTGCCAGATGAGAAACTTGGTGAAGGAGCAAACAACTCGTGACTAAGCTGCTTATCATAGGGTCTGCGTCTCCCGACAAAGTGGACAGCATCGAGTGGACCCAGCCTTTTCCAGACATGGAAAACTATGACGCCCTGATAATCGACCTCACCTCGTTTCCGAAGGATTATCCTCGAACACTCTTCAACAATATTGGTGTGTTGAAGAGAACTGCCCGCATCTTCATCAGGGATAGTAAAGAAATTTTTTGCATAATGGACAAACGCTTCAGGGTTCCCTTCAAGAAAATTCCCCTGAACTACGCGTGGATTCCGTATCCCGAAAAATTTAGAATAAATCCCATGTTACTGGGAAGGTCAAAAAAGCTTGTTGATGAACGGTTCTCTGAGTACATGGAGAATGTTGAAAGATGGCATAGTGAGCTGTTCTGGGAAGATACGTTGAACTGCAGTTTTGAAGCTATCGCCGTTAACAAACACCAGAACGCAATAGCTGCCACTCTCACAATAAACGATAGAGGAAAAATCCATCTTCTGCCAAAAGCAAAAAAAATCAGTGGCTCTGAGGCAATAGACATTTTGGTTGGTTTAGCCACGAGAGAAGAGCCAGCGGATTATTCGTGGCTGGATTCGGTGGAAATTCCGGAACTGCCCCAAACTGAAGACCCCTGGAACAGCAGCATAGCCCCTGCGGAGTACCGTAACCTGTTCTCGATAGACCATAAGAAAGTCGCAAAGGTGGTTCAACTGATGCTGGAGGATTTGGGCATATCGACTCTTCCACATGCTGAGTTTGGCTTGCTAGGCTTGAAGAGCAACATTGTGGTTAAAACTGCTTCTATGAAAGGAAAAGTTGAGGCTCAAAACCCGAACGTCAGCCAACTCGCAAAATCTATTGAAAACAAGAGACGAAACGAGAAAGTCCTCTTGGTGGTTAACACGTACAGGGACTTGCCCATCAGCGAACGAGCAAACAGGGAGAACGTTGATGTTCCGATGAAGCTGTTTCTTGAAGCAAACAACGTAGCCTTCTTGACGACCGTGAGTCTGTATAATCTCTGGAAAAAAGTAGTCACATACCAAATCAGCGCCCAAGAAGCCTCCTCCCTGCTCCACAACGAAAAAGGCGAAATAACAATATAGCCAAAAATGCAACGACTCTTCGTTACTCTGCGTTATTCTAGTTTTCTGTATGTTGCTGTGAAGATGAAGATGGCTGCTGCAGTGAAGACTATGACTCCGCTTGTTGCCACGTTGTAGATTGCCGAGAGCAGTATGCCCGTGGTCATGCTGACTACCCCGAAGCATACGGCAGCCAACGTTGTTCCCTTAAACGAAAGATTCAGCTGAAGCGCCGAAAGCCCAGGCAGCACCAGCAGGGCAACAACAAGAATCACGCCAATCACCTTTATCGAAAGCACAATCGTGAAGGCAACCAGCAAATTGAATGCCAAAGACAGCCAGCGGACGGGGATTCCCATCAGCCGTGCGCCTTCCTCGTCAAAGGTGATGGACAGCAGCTCCTTGTAGAAGATTCCCAGAACAAGAATTGTTGATATTCCAAGAATCGACACTATGATGAGGTCTGTCTGGTCGATGGTTAGAATGGAGCCGAAGAGAAAACTGAAAAGCTCAACATTGAATCCGCCAGCCAAACTTATTATTATCAACCCCGCAGAAAACCCGACCGCCAACATCACGGCTATAGCAGAGTCAGACTGAGCCAACCCCTTCCGTCTCATGTAAGAAATGCCCAAAACAGCCAAAACCGCAACCAGCAGCGCAGTCAAAATTGGATTAACGCCCAGAAACAATCCTAAGGCGATGCCCCCAAAAGCTGTGTGCGCTATCCCATCACCTATCATCGCCTCCTTCCGCAGTATCAGAAAGAGACCAACCCACGCGCAAGTCAAAGCCGCTATGGTTCCGCCTAACAGTGCATTCTGGAAGAACTGGAAACCAAAAAGCCTGAAAATGTCCATCAGCTCATTCATCTTCGAAAACCCGCCTGCATTTATGTTCATGGAAGACAAAGTGGAAGTGCTCGCCGTACGCTTTCCTCAGAACCTCTTCAGGTTTCAGGTCAGCATTTATTTCAGACACGTTAACCAACCTGTTTATGCACATAACCTTGGACATCCGACAGAAAACCGCAGTCAGGTCATGAGTCACCAGCAAGATGGTTATGCCCCTCTCAACATTAAGGTCGCTAAGCTTCTTGTAGAACTTCTCCTGAGTCTCCGCGTCCACGCCAACTATAGGCTCATCCAACAAAATTATTTCAGGATTCCTAACCAAGGCTTTAGCCACAAAAACCCGCTGCTTCTGTCCCCCAGACAGCTGCCCAATCCTCCTCTCTGCAGCATCAGATATTCCCATGAACTCAAGAACTTCATCCACGGACGCCCAGTCTTCCCGCTTCAGGGTTCTTCCCAAGTTGCTGCGGTTTACCCTGCCCAATGCCACCAGCTCTCTAACTGATAAAGGAAAGTGGGGATCAAAGTTAATGGCATGTTGAGGCACATACGCAACTTTTTCCCAATTAGAGAAGGATTCTATGTCCTGACCAAAGAGGCGGATTGTTCCCTTTGTTTTAGGCAGAATATGTAGGAGGGCTAGAATAAGGGTGGTTTTGCCTCCGCCGTTGGGACCCACCATGCCAACGTAGTCTCCCCGATGGACTGTGAAGTTGGCGTCTTCGATAACCACAGAATTTGACCTGTTTACCTGAAGGTTCACAACCTCTAGTATGGACGTTCTCTCTTGCATGATACCCAATTGACTATTCTCCAGCATTCCGTTTCACTTTCTCTTCTATTCTAATTTGCTTCCAGCCCTATCTTTAGGTTTTGCAAGTTTTTCTCCTGTTGCCCAAAGTAATCTAAGCCGTCTATGTTGCCGAGCATAAAGTAGAGCTCCAGTATCTGCACGTCGTGACCGGAAAGACGCTGCAGCTCGTTCTTGAGGGTTTGTGCGGATTCGTCTGCGTAAACGGGGTCCACATACACCACGTAGGTTTCATGCTCTATCATCATGTCGACAAGGTCGGCGTAAACCTGGGCGCTTGGCTGCTCATCCGCGGAGATGCCTATAACTCCATGCTGCTCGAAGCCGTACCTGTCGGCGAGGTACCCGAAGGCAGCGTGGGAAACAAAAACTTCCTCTTTCTGTTTAGTTGCGAGGCTAGTCAGGTAATCGTTGTCCATTTCTTCGAACCGTGCCTTCAAGTTCTGCCACCGCTCACTGTAGTATCCCTCATTGTCTGGGTCTTTCTGGGTCAGAGCCTCGTAAATCTTCTGAGCCTGCTGTTCTGCTATGTAGGGGCTTATCCACGTGTGCGGATCATAGAGCCCCTCATGTTCATGTTCGCCTGTTTCCTGCTGGGTTTCGAGAAGCTGTATTCCTTCTGTGGTTTCTACAATGATTTTGTTGCTTGAATCGATTACAGACAGTATGTCATCCTCGAACCAGTGGTCAAGAGAAGCACCATTATAGATTATCACGTCAGCTTCATCTACGGCTAAAATGTCAGCGAAGGACGGCTGCCAATTGTGCACCTCAGTATTGTCGGGTATAAGCTGCTTAACGGCAACTTTCTCTCCGCCTATCTCCTGAGCGAAGAAGGCGAGCGGATAGAAGCTGGCTACGACCTTCAGTCTGTTGTCTTCTGTTTTGTTTTGGAGTGAGTAGAAAGCAGTGGCGAATGCTGCTGTTAAGACGATTGCAGCTGTTGTGACCACAAAGAGTTTCTGGCGTTTGTTCATGGTGTTGTACCTTTTCGTTAGTTATTGTGTGCACCAAAGAAATTTATTAAATTTTTGCTACATTTTAATAAAATATATTTAAGTGTGAGTATAAATTTTAATAAATTGGTGAGTGGCATGACGGTCATAAGCGTTTCAGTTCCAGAAAAACTCCTAGAACGAGTAGAGAAATCCATCAGGGAGCAGGGATTCGCTAACCGATCAGAGATTGTCAGGCAGGCTTTAAGAACATTCATTATGGAAACCAGAAGCCTCAGGGAACTTGAGGGGCAAATCACGGCGTCAATAACAATAATTTACGAAAGAGGCGCAAAGAAAGCGCAAATATCTGAAATTCAGCACAGCTTCGGAGACATAATCTCCACCTTTCTTCATGCTCACATAGAGGAAGACCACTGCCTAGAAGTAATCGTGGTAAAAGGTGACGCAAACAACATCAGAAAAATGGTGGAAGCCTTCCGAACCAACGAGCAAATCAACCAAATCAAAGTCTCCATACTAAAAACGCCATAAACAGGCAACAGCAAACATTGAAGTGTCTGGGAGAATCTGACGTGGGCGTTTTTAGGAACAATATTAATAGCTGATGTGTCCTATGTTACAGAAATTACTGGTACAGTTGGTGTGATTTGGTTTGAACCGAAAAATTGTCTTACCCTTGTTTTTCATGCTTGTTGTCACGCTTTTTTCAAGTGTAGAATTTGCTTCAGCCGCAGGAAGCATTGGTGTATTTTCCGGTCAGACCGCCGAATACACTTATGCAATCAGCGGAACTGTAAGGAACAGCGACGGCACTCTAAACAGGACAATACCCTACATTGTTGCCTACGTTGAAAAGATTACAATTCTAGAGGTCTCTGGTACCAATGTTACTTTTGAATTCGAAAGGGACAGTCTTAATGGAACTGATGATGCGGGCACGTGTTGGATTGATGTAAGTAGCGGAAACGGCACAGGATATTTTGTTGTTGTTTCAGCAAACGTGAACGCTGGTGGACTTTTGTATCCTGATTGGAAAAATGCTGAGCAAACTTCTGAAGGTGCCCCCGCAGTGAACGAAACTGTGTCCTTGGCGTCTGCGGATGGAACCATAACTGCTAATCATTTGAGTTATGTGAACACGGTTGATGAACAAACCTATTATGAGGACTATTATTGGGAAAAGTCGTCTGGGCTAATGCTAAAGTGGACAATGAGCGGCTCAGAGGTTGTTGAAGATGGCACCATGGAAACTTTGACTATCCATTTTCAGAAGGTTGGTCTACAGCATGTGTTCTATCCCTTCATTGAAAACAAGGAATACGCGGTGACGGTTGACAGCGGCTCCACCATATTGGGGTTCGAGTTTAATCAAACAGAGAAAAACCTGAGCATGAACGTGACGGGCTTAAGTGGAACGTCTGGATTCTGTGATGTCCTAGTTCCTGACGGTTTGCTTTGGGGCACATTCTCCTTGAGCAATGATGGATATGACTTAGTGGAAGGCGATGACTACACCCAAACGCATGACGGCGGATTTTACAAGTTTAACATCGTATACATTCACAGCACTCACACACTCGAAATTGCTAGCACTCAAGTTGTACCTGAGTTCCCAGCATGGCTGATTCTGCCACTCTTCATTGCGGCAACATTACTGGCAGTTACGCTCTACAGGAAACGGCTCAACAAACTTCAATAGTACTTTTTTCTACAGAACTCGGAGTCAATCACAGTTAGGGCAAATCTATTGTGCCCATTACCCGTAGTTTTCCGCCTTCCAGATACATCAAAACAGTCCTGTCGTTGGGGCGGTGCACAATTTCTTTCTCTAAACTCAGTGTCAATGTAGGTTTGCGCCAGTCGCCCCCATCGTTGACTGCTTCAACTTTGCAATTGAGAACCTGCATCCAATGCCCCACGTGCAGCACCATCCCCGCCTTTATGGGTGTGGACCAGTATTTGACTATGGAGGCTTGGGCTTCAACTTTTTTGGAGGCTTTAACTGTGGCGTCGTTTGTTAGTACCGTGCCCCTGTCCACATCCTCTACCTTGACGTTTTTGAGCGCCAATCCAACTCTGTCTCCCTCTTCTGCAGTGTCGAAATCGTTATCGTGTTTTTGGATAGAACGAATCTGGGTCGTTTTTGCTCCCGGAAATACATTCATTATGTCATGTTTCTGGATTACGCCGTCTGCCACTACCCCCAAGACTACCGCTCCTATGCCCTTCACGTTGAAGACGTGGTCTACCGGCACAGTTCCTGTCTCCTTTTTTGTGGTTGATACTGCTGTTTGTATTGCCTCCGCCACAAGCTCCTCTCTTAGTGCGTTTGGCTCGTCGGCGACAAACTTGTAGTTCTCCAAAATTGTGCCCTTCAGGAGCGGCTGAACCTTTTCTGGGGTTATGTAGTTTCTGAGGACAAAGTAGCCGCTGCTTACTCCGCAACATTGGAGCATCACAAGCGTCTCGCCTAAGGTGGCGTTTAGTTCGTCTACAACTACGATGGCTTTTTTGGCTAAAGAGCAGGCGTAGAATAGTGGTGCCATGCGGTCGGGGTAGCGTGTAGGCTCTATGAAGGTTACGGTGCTTTCGCCCTTCTTAATGTTGTAGAGTGTGATGTCTGTTGATGTGCCTTTTTTGGCTAAGGCGCTGCTGTAGTCCAGCTTGCCGAGAACCGCGACAGTTAAGTTTCCCATCAGAATTTTTCCTCTTGAATTACTGCACCATGCTGCATGAGGCAAATAAGGATTATGGGCGATTCAAAGGCTGGACAAGTTCGAGACTCATTCAGTTTGTTTTTCTTTTGTCAGTTCGGCTATGCCGCTTTTCCATGCTTGCTCAGTCTTCTCTTTGATTGTTTCTTCGTCAAGTTCTGGAAAAATGCCGTGCAGCAGTTGATGGAGTATGGTGTACATCAGCTCAAGAAGCCCCGTTGGCGAGGGCGTCTCCTGATTCAGTGTGCCCTCAAAGAACTTTTTTGATATTCGAATCTGCCCCTTCCTGTTAATGTGCGCCCCGCACTCTTTCTGGCATTCGTCACAGATGCACAGGTTATATGACAGGTATAGTGCACGTGTTTTCTGTTCAGTGTCCAGTTGTGGCGTTGAATCTAAAACAGCTAAGGCTGAATCGTAAAGTGCGTCCAGAATCTCTTCCTCGTTGCGTACAATACGTGAAGAATCCAGTAGCCTGTATAGCGCGTTGATGTCCTCTTTGATGTCGTGTTTCTTGGTGTAGTTTAACCAGTTTTTGTGGAGGGACTCGGCTGATTCGAATTCAACTTTTTTCGTTCTTCCACACTCCAGTAAACCTCTACTGTGTGGCTACTTCACAATTTAAAATCTCTTAGTTTAACGGTGCGCCTTTTTCATCAGTTCTTTCTTGAGGCATTCAGGACAAGTAGACAAAGGAAACACTTCACATGAACCATCCTCAAGAATTATCTTCATAACATCCTCATCCCCCAACTCAGCGCCACAACCCACACACTTTCTTTTAGTCAAAGTTTTGAGCCCCTTTTCTGAAAGAAATCTTGAAGAGAACACTATAAACTTAATGCAAAAAACGCCGATTCATTAACCCACGAACGGGTGCAGATGGCAACAGGAAACAGGCATTAAGACACAAAAGGGCTCAAAAAGGCATTTTTGGTCGTCTGGAGCCAACTTGAACCCCGGTCAGAGGGTGATGAAAAAACAATTATACCTTAAATGCAATACTAAATGTATCAGACACGTTTGCCACTTTTAAATTGAAAAGGGGGATTGAAAATGAAAAGGTACACTCATGCCTGGATAGCTTTACGTGCAATCGACAGACTGGGTCAACTTGCGGATGGCGTGTTGGAGGATGCAATAAGGGACTCAGAAAAGAAACAGGAGAAAGCAAGCAAAGAAACTGACCCACAGAAAAAAGAGGACCTGCTTCGAGAAGCCGATGACCTATTAGATGAAGGAAAAGGACGGTATGATTCCATCAAAAACTTGCAGACAATGTTGAGGAGTGAAGACTTCATAAAATTGGTTGTACAAGGTACATGGGTGCCCGACAACGTCATCAAAGATAATCGAGAAGGGCATGTATGGAAATATGAGCCTCCACTAAAAAAGGGAAAAGATTACACCTACAACAAGGATGGAAAAAAGTACGCTGGATACGTTGTAACGAGTGGTAAAAACAAAACACATTATAGAACTGATCATGCCGAAACCTCGTCGTTATGTTACCGAGAAGCAAAGCACGCTTATGCATGGGAGAAACTTTGGCACAAGTTCGACGGATTTCTCGCTGATCGATGTGAGGCTGTACATCAAACTGTGCGTGACCTGTTTCTGTTTCAGAAAGATGAAATGCATAAATTAGCTGCAACGCTGATTGTGAAGTTCGGCGATGAACTTTTTGATAAGCGAGACGAGGTAACAGCGTTTCTGGCTGACCCTGATGAAGTGAAAGCATACTATGACACGAAAGTTGACGGAAAATATGTTAATAGAGGCGAGATAGTGGATTTGCGGAATCAGATAGGTCAAAACAGCGAAGTTAATGTTAAAGTGAAGAATTGTCTTGAAGGGTACCGAGAGGAAATAAAAAATCACATAACCAAACTGAATGGGATGCGGTTCATTGATAATAAACGGTCCTTCTTTCCCATGTTCTTCACTGACGACCAGATTGTATTAAGTTTGTTCTCTCTTAGCCATTATCTTGCTGACGCTCACATGCCTCTCCATTGTGACACACGAACATTCAGCAGTACAGCCTGCGGAAACATCCATGGTGACATAGAAGAGGAATGGGAAAATTGGATAATAACAAAGAATGATCAAACCGATCTTCGTGACATATTATCCGAGACTGAACGAGCTGAGAAATTTATGAAACTCTGTTTCAACTGAAAAGAACCTGTTTGGAACAATTTCCAGTATCCGCCAGATTCGATACTTGCGAAGTTCGATGAAGAACTGGGAGACACTTTCTGGGATAATCAGAAGATTAGTTTCTACGAGAAGACGGGTCTTTGGGATGAACTTGTTGGAATAAGCTACGCGTCATACTGCCTTGCAAGTAGACTTGTGGCTTTCAATGATGCCGTGAGAACAGTCCCAAAAGGTACAGGAAAAGATTATGCCGAAAACTTCACTGGCGCTGTCAGAAGAATTAAGGGGGATGAATGGAAAACGGCTGTGGACGAGGAAGGAATAAAAGATGGGCTCACGGGAGACCAGAACCGCAGGCTCATCTACAATTTTGCCGTTAAGCATGGAGGCGACAATGTTGCATTTAATTACCTCAGCTTGTTGATTCTGGTAGATTCTGTGGAATGTGTAGCAAAAGTTTGGGGCAAAATCGTGAAAGACCACCTAGATGTCACCTACGAAGCAAAGAAACCATACTAAACTGAAAATTCGGTATCACTCTGCTAGTGCAGTAAAATTTTGAACAATTACATCCGTAACTGTGGAATTGGAATTGAGTTTTTAGGAACC
>CAZYJH010000038.1:0-11627 GCA_964647775.1 uncultured Candidatus Bathyarchaeia archaeon | reverse complement strand
CCTTGAAGTCGAAGTACCAGCCCTTGTTCTGTGCAGTCTCAGACTTTTTCAGAGCCTCAGCGCTTACGCTTCCGATGCCCAAGCCTGGAGGAACACCAAAGCATTTCTGGGAACTGGAAAAACAGACATCCAAGCCCCACCTGTCAACATCTATTTCGGTTCCGCCCATAGAACTCACAGCATCAACAAACACCAGTTTACCATGACTTTTTGCGACCGCAGCAAGCTGCTTCAGAGGGTTAATGAGCCCCATGCTTGTTTCGTTGTGGGTGATGGAAACAGCCTCAACGTCAGGATTCTCCTTCAGCTTCTTGTCCAGCAAATCTGGAAGAATCGGCTCGCCCAAAGGAACCTCAAGGGTTACTACTTGTTTGCCGTTTGCTGTTGCCACTTCCGCGTATCTTTCTCCGAAGCTTCCGCATATGCAGCAGAGCATCTTGTCTTTTACGCAGTTCAGCACCGACGCCTCCATGAAGCCTGTGCCAGTGCTGGAGAACAGGAAAACCTCGTTGCTTGTGCTCAGGAACCGCTGCAGCATCTCCACTGTCTCGACATGCAGCGTCTTGTATTCTTTGCTGCGGTGACTAACCATCTGCCGTCCCATTGCCTCCAACACTTCGGGGTAGCAGGCTACAGGACCAACCGTGAACAACTTCAACTCTTTTTCACCTATCAAGTCTAACAAGAAAGAGAACATATTAAACCTTTCAGCCCCAACAGCAGCCTGCAGTCAACCTGAAATGCCTAGACGCGTACGCACTCTTCTACTATAAAACAAGGCTACCAAAGTTGCAGCCAAAAACAAAGGCAAAAAAACCCATGAAGGAAACTCTGAGACAACTCCTTCAGGGTCTGTTTTTATGATCCAAGCATAAGAAACCTGACTGTCACCTAGAGGTCGACCAGCAGAATAGAGAGGGGACCCAACGCCAGCAATTGCATATCCCCCATCAAGCGTCTGAATTACTGAATGTGCCTGATCAACGGCAGTATCATTAGCGAAGTTTATACTTTTGGTCCACAATAGTTGTCCTTCAGAATCTGTTTTAACAAGTGTTAATTCTGAGCATAGAACGTAACCACCATCAATAGTAGTTTCCATTGATAAAGGTGTGAAACCCGGATAATTTTTCATCCATAATGTATTGCCTTCCGAGTTAATCTTGATGAGACCTGCCATGTTATCATGATCGCTTCGATTCCACAACATACCAGCCAACGCGTATCCGCCATCACTAGTTTGGACTATGGACCAGCCATTATCATTATCTTCACCACCATATGTTTTGCTCCATTCCAGTTCACCTGACGAACTGGTTTTAACAAGCAAAAAATCTGGGTTATCGCTATTACTACCTAACAGGGCATAACCGCCGTCGCTAGTTTGTATAACCGAGCGCGCCACACCAGGCATCAGTGTTTCAAAAGTTTTGCTCCACTGATTGTATCCCAACTTGTCAGTCTTGACAAGCCAAAAATACTCATCCTCACCATATCTCGCGTCCCCTGTATTATCAGCTACTACGTATCCTTTATCGCTGGTTTGGATAAGGGAATAAGCACTGTTTCCGCCCAAAAGAGTTCTAGTCCACTCAATATTTCCATATGCGTCAGTCTTAATCAGGCGTGTGCCACCAGCCAGCACGTATCCTCCATCAGACGTCCCAACTAAAGAACGAGCCCCATCTCCGACATATGTCTGGTTCCATTCCATATTTCCAGTGGAATCGGTTTTTAGAAGCAAAGCACCAGACTCAACTGAACCTGCTACTGCATAACCGCCATCGCTGGTTTGGATAATCGAATAGGCACTTTCCAGATTTGTTCCTCCATACGTTCTGACCCATCCTTCTGATGACGAGTCAACCACACAAATAGCAAAGTAGAGAATGACTATTGAAAAAGTAAGAAATAACGCCAACACGATAAACCATGCTAACGTTTTTTTTGGCACATAAATCACACCAATATTGATTTAGTTTCCTCGTTAATCTCACTTTCAAACAAAAAAGGGGTAGTTGTTTAGTGTTATCACTTAAGTGGGTCCTTGAAATAAGATTGCGCAATACCCCCCAAAGTATTGTGACGATAAGGGTAAGGTGAAAAAGGGTTATTTTCTTTGGGCCAATCTTGATAATACGCCCAATACAAATCCCATTCTCCATTACCCCATTGCGGCGTGTCGTAATCATGGTGTAGAAAAATGTAACAACTGTATGGTGGATTACCGTACTGGTATGCGCAACCCATAGGTCCGTCACTTATGTAACGATGGTATGCAGTACCGCCTCCACCATAGCCTCTTTCAAAGTACCAGTTTGCACCAACAAACGAAGCGGGAGTGACAGTTTCTTGATCATAAAAGGCTCGGATACCCGTACCTGTCCATGTATCCTCTGGCCCCGTATTCATTTCAATCAAGTGGTCACAACGGGAAGCCCATGCTTCAGGCCAAACATGAGTAATGGTGGGTCCGTGAGTTACATAACCGCTCACTTCTAGAAGCATTAGGGGAGTTAAGAACATGACTAAAAGCGTCGCCGATAGTAGCACTAATATTATGAATCTGGTGCTTTTAATTTTTTAACCCTCATTTTTTCTAAATAGTCTGTTCTCTTTCTACCCTTCACTTAGGGCTAGGCGGTGACACGCCTCCAAAGCAGTCAGCCTTGGTTTCAAGTTTCTCATAGCTTTTGAGTTGTTATTACCTTTTCCCAACACCCAACACGTTTGAAAAGCATCGTGCATATGAGCGCAGGAATCTAGTAACAAAAGCAGTTTTTCCAAAATCTTTATCCTCCCTTATTCCATTTTAAGTTATAACAAATAAAAGGTTTTTTGTCAAGAAAACTTGACTAAGAACATCTTGTGGGTTTGAAGCTGAATTAAGCCTTACATAGTTCGTTTCTGTACAGGAACAGTGCTGGGAGTCCGCCTGTGTGGAAGAATACTACGTTGTCGTCTTTGTTGAAGTAGCCTTTCTTGATTTGGTCAGTCAGCATCACCATCGCCTTGCCAGTGTACACAGGGTCAATGAATATCCCCTCAGTTTCTGCCACCAGCTTGATGGCTTCAGTTACGTCCTTGTTTAGTATGCCGTAGCCTTCCTTGATGTACTCGTCAAAGACAGCCACATCCTCGGGGACTACGGACAGGTCAACGTCAAAAAGCTCTGCTGCGCCATTAACCAACCCAGAAACAGTACGGGATGCGTCAGCCCTGCTTGCAAAAACGCTTGCACCCACAATTCTTGGTTTAACGTCAAGGAGTTTGGCTCCGAAAATTAAGCCAGCCTGTGTTCCGCCTGTTCCGCAAGCGCAGACCACAGCATCAAAGGTTTCTCCGAGTAGATTGAATTGGTTGACCAGTTCTTCCATGGCTAGGGCGTATCCGGGGACTGTGGAGGGCACAGAGGCGCCAGCGGGTATAACGTAGGGGCGGTGACCTTTCTTCTGGTATTCGTCGGCTAAACTGTTCATGTAATCGTCAACGTGGGGACCGTAATCTTCTATGAAGTGGATGTCTGCGGACAGCAGCTTATCCAAGAGCAGATTACCATCAGGCACCTTAGGCTCTTTTCCCACAAGAACCAGAACAGGCTTCATTCCAAGGCGCCGGGCAGCAGAGGCAACCATGCAGGCACAGTTAGACTGAACAGCACCCACAGAAATCATCACGTCAGCGCCTCTGTTTTTGGCGTCAGCGAAAAGGAACTCCAGTTTTCTGGCTTTGTTGCCTCCAAAAGCTAAGTCAGTCATGTCATCCCGTTTAACGAAGAGTCTCGGACCTCCCAATGCTTTGGACAGGCGGGGCATTCTCTGCAGGGGAGTGGGAAAACCCGCGAAACTTATCTTCTGTCTGTGCAGTCTCTCCAGAACCTCATATTTGTTAACCATAGTTCACTCAGCCCTCAAGTGATGTACAGACTATTTACGGGCTACCTGAATCTGAAAGTTTCGGTTAACGTTATGTAAGAGTAGAAGGGAACAGTTTCTAGAAACAAAAACCGAAAGTTTTAATAGAACAACAAATCGTCAGCGTTCAAGGAACGGTTACACAATGGCAGTAAAGTCGGTCTTAGATTTCGTGGGAAACACGCCACTCATCCAACTGAACAGCCAGAAAGGCGTATTCAGCACCTTCAAGGCGAACCTGTACGCAAAAGTGGAATACGTGAACCCAAGCGGAAGCATCAAAGACCGAATAGCCAAATACATGATTGAGGAAGCCGAAAAACGCGGCGACCTAAAACCCGGATACACGATTGTTGAGGGCACAAGCGGAAACACAGGCATAGCCTTCAGCATGGCAGGCGCAGCCAAAGGATACAAAGTAGTCATCGTCATGTGCGAAAGCATGACCGAGGAAAGACGCAACTTCATGCGAGCCTACGGCGCAACAGTAGTATCAACACCAGAATGTGACGGACTGAAAGGGGCGGTCCAAAAAACAAAGGAACTAGCTAAACAGCCAGACTGGTGGATGCCCGCCCAGTTCGACAACTACGACAACGTGGAAGCCCACAGGATAATAATGGGCAAAGAAATCATTGAGCAGGTTCCAGACGGATGGGTTGACGCCTTCGTGGCTGGAGTAGGCACAGGAGGCACCCTCATGGGAGTCGCCAAAGCACTCAAAGAAGTAAACCCTAACGTGAGAATAGTGGCGGCTCAGCCATCAAGCTCACAAGAGCTTACGGGCGGAAAAGCGGGCAACCACAGAATAGACGGCATCGGAGACGGCTTCATCCCAAGCATCGTAGACCAGTCCCTTATTGATGAGGTGATAAACGTTAACGACGAAGACGCTGTAAGCTGGAGCCGACTGCTGGCAAGAGAGAAGGGACTCTTTGCAGGAATATCCTCAGGCGCTAACGTAGACGCAGCTGTACAACTTGCAAAAAAGATGAAGAAGGGACAAACCGTTGTCACGGTCTTACCGGACAGCCAAGACAGATACGCAAGCCTAGGAATCTTCACAGACAAGAAAGCAAAAGAAATCCATGTGCCAAAAACTTTTGCGCCCTAAACGTAGCTGATTCTTTCGTCAACAAAAAGGATAGGGACTGCAGCAAGTTTGAGCGTTCTTTAGGTTACATTCAAGTGTCAGGTGCTCTTTACTGTTTAGCATGCAAGAGAAGTATCTGGTTTTCGCTGGGAGACCGAATGTGGGCAAAAGCAGCCTCATCAAGGAACTTTCAGGGTTGAATATAGCAACGGGAAAGCGGCCTGGAACCACACGAAGCATCAAAAAATATCCTCTAAAAGATGGTCTGGTTATTGTGGATTTGCCTGGATTAGGCAAAATGATGGGTGTCTCTAAGCGGTTCGAAGAAAGAGTTAACAGAAGAATCGTCGAGTTCTTGGAGTCCAACGCCCAAAACATAGTGTTGGCTGTGGCTGTTTTGGACATATCCACGTTCTTGGAGGTAACATGGCGCCTGGAAAAGAAGGGATTCAAGTCAGTGGATGTGGAGATGGTGGAGTTCTTGGCGGACAATTTAGGCGAGTTCCCATTAGTGGTTGCCAACAAAACAGACAAAACAAACATAGAGGAGCTTGAGGCGAACCTTAACGAATTCACTTACAGAATAAGCGACGGAAACCCATCTGCGGTAAGAGACAGCGTATTCACGACGAGCTTAAAGACAGGAAAAGGAGTGGGAGCTTTGAAGAGCGCCATCCACACAAGATTGCTGGCGAAGGGCTATAAAACACAATTCAAAATCCAGACTTGACAAAAACAGGCATGACGTAAAAGAATAAGGGGGAAAGAAGGAAGCGGTTTCTTTCCATAACGACTGGTTTACGTCCAAATGTTCAAGGCTTCTTGCAATTCTTTGTGGGTCAAGGCATATTCTTTCAGGGATACTCCTTGCAGGGTAGCATCCACGGCTTGACGCATAGCCTTGGCTCCAGAGACTGTTCCGTCTGTGTGCCCATGGATTCCTCCGCCTGCCTGAATCACGAAATCTTTCCCAAAGAAGCCCATCAAAGCAGGAACCAGACCCGGATAAAGACCGCCTGACGCAACAGGCAAAACCTCCTTTATGCCATACAATTCTGTTTTCAGCGCCTCACAGTTCTCCTTAACCTCTTCGCGGGTCTCAGACATTTTCCCCACAACTGTGCCCACGTGAAGCTGGTCTACGCCGATGATTCGGGCAACCTTTGCGATGACCTTCATCGAGACTCCATGCAGGGGGTTCTTGGTGAAGGCTGCATGTCCGGCTCTGTGGGCGTGAATCACCAAACCAAAATTGTGCTCCCGCAATGTTTGCAGCGCAGAGAAGCCGCAGGTGAGAATGTCAATCATCAAGTATCTTCCGCCATGGTCAACAACAAACTGCGTCCGCCTCAGCATCTCCTCTGTTTCCGAGGTGACGTTAACCATGTACACCTTCTTTTCTCCAGTTTCCTCCTCAGCGCGGTCCCGCATCTCCAGAGTCGCCACAACACGCTCCTCAAAGGGGTTAAAGCGTTGGCTGCTAAGGTTCTCGTCATCCTTGACTATGTCGCATCCGCCTGCCCAAGCGTCATACGCAACCTTCGCATGATCTGCAGTCTTCAGTCCCAGCTTTGGTTTGATGATTGTCCCAACTAAGGGTCTGTCTTTGACGCCCAGCAGCTCGCGTACTCCTGCTATGCCGTATCGTGGACCCTTGAAGCTCTTAACCAAATCTTGTGGCAGCTGGATGTCGTTGAGTCGCAGGTTCTTGAGGGCACGTAACCCGAACACGTTTCCGGCTACGCTGCTTAAGATGTTTGGCATGTTGCCTTGCTCGAACAGTTCGATGGGGTAGGCTATGCGGATGTTGTTGCCTTTGATGCTGAAGACTCGGGCGGCAAGCTTCTCCACATAAGGTTTGATTGTTGTTAGTTCCGTCCATGTTCCTACAGAACTTTCGGCGGCAACGCCCCCAGCCGCCTCTGTTAAACTGATGCCTTCTGGTTCAACGTAGAAGTCGCAGAGTAAATCAGTTGTTTTTGGTTTGTAAGATTGGTCAACAAAATCGACATACTTCAAGGTCTACAACTCCTCAGATAGCCAAATACTATGTTTGCCATAAGTTAAAGCTCTTCTGTGAACAAACAGCAGCCAGACGGATTACTCAGAACGACGCAGACTTTTTTGAAGTGTCTTTGCATTTTTGCTGGAAAAGAAGCATGCAATCGAAAGTGCCCGCATCCGAACTGAAACTCTGGCGAACCGCAAGAGAATCAGGATTGATGAAACGCTACAGAGGCTTAACAGAAGCTGGCTTGCCGTATTCCAGAATCCGAAAAGCTTGTACTCCGCAGTCCAAACCCATTCATGCGCTGGGAAACTGCCTTGCCATAGACCGAAATAGACCAGATCTTGTGTAGAGGTTAGAACGAAAACTTGAAAGAGCATGAACAGTTTCAGGTTTCTTGTGTAGGCTAGACGGGTGAAGATGAGCAGCTGATAGGCTAGAAAGTAGAGGATGCTGTATTCTTGGTGCCATGCCCCAGAGAAGGTTAAGCCAAAACGGTAGAGGATGTTGTTTACGAGAAAATCGAGCCTAGTCAACGATAGGACAGCTAAGCAGAATATCCCAATTGCAACGGGGGTTCGGCTGAACAAAAACAACGCCTTAACGCACCAGTACGGCATATTGACGGCGTTTATAAAAATTCTGGCACATCACCAACAAAGACCAGCGGCACGGGCAGCCACCACAAGCACCAGAAAACAGCAGCTTTGCCAAACCCTTATTTTCGGTCAAACACTAGAAGAGAGGTAGAGTAACGGCGGGAGAGATAATGGAATTCGCAGTTTGGCTTCTGGGAATAAGATCGGGCGGAAAGCAAATCATAGTAGTGGATAACGAAGACGCAAGTCAGTTGGGGATTCACTCCTCAGACAGGGTTGAGGTTACATACAAAGACAAGCACATAACCGCCATCGCAAACGTAGCCTCAGAGTTTCCCAAAAAAACGTTAGGCATCTACGGAGAAGTATATGACAAACTGCAGGTCCAAAACGGCGAAACTGTGACCGTCAGACCAGCTGAGAGACCGGAATCCATCGGATACATACGAGACAAAATCGGTGGACGAAGACTTAGACCCCACGAAGTCAAGGCAATAATTTTGGATGTTGTTGAAAGGCACCTGAGCGACATAGAAGTAGCCTCATTCGTCACCAGCCTCTACATCCACGGAACCAGCATCGACGAAGTTGAGGCACTGACAAACGCTATGGTGGAAACAGGAAAAACCGTAGACTTCGGCAAAAGCCCCATCCTGGACAAGCATAGCATAGGCGGAGTGCCAGGCGACAAAACCACCATACTTGTTGTTCCCACAGTCGCAGCCGCAGGCTTCACGATCCCCAAAACGTCTTCGCGGGCGATAACTTCTCCTGCGGGCACAGCAGACCGAGTTGAGGTCCTGTGTCCTGTTGACTTGACAGGCGAAGAGATGCGGAGCGTGGTGAAGAAAACTAATGCTTGCCTAGCATGGGGCGGGGCGCTTGATCTTGCTCCTGCGGATGATCTGCTGATTCAGGTTGAGTATCCGTTGTCCATTGACCCGCTTCTTTTGCCTTCTATCATGAGTAAGAAGAGGGCGATAGGCGCAGAATATGTTGTTGTGGACATACCTACGGGAAGAGGCGCAAAAATCAAGACCATAGGAGAAGCCCAAACCCTAGCCCAAGACTTCATAGAATTGGGTAAAAGATTGGGCATGAATATTCAGTGTGCAGTGACTTTCGGGGAACAGCCCATCGGATACGCCATAGGACCAGCTCTTGAGGCAAGGGAGGCACTTTCGACGCTGATGGGAAAAGGACCCGTAGACTTGGTGAACAAGGCTGCCAGTTTGGCGGGGCTACTTTTTGAGATGATGGGAAGCAACGATGGTGCACAAGAAGCAAAAAGCATCATCAAATCGGGCAAAGCAGAGAAGAAGCTCAGGGAGATAATTGCTGCTCAAGGTGGCGACCCTGACGTGAAACCTGAGGATATAGAGGTTGGACATGAAACATTGGAGATTCGCGCAGAAGAGAAGGGAAACGTCCAATGGATTAACAACAGGGCTATGGCGCAGATAGCAAGAGAGGCAGGGGCACCCAAAAATCGGGGCGCAGGAGTCCTTTTGAGCAAGAAACTGGGCGACAAGGTTCAAGAAGGGGACGTATTATACACGATTTTTTCCGAAAACAAACAGAAACTTGACTCAGCAGTTCAGCTAGCCGAGAAACTTAACCCGCTGGGAGTAACTGGAAAGTTTGGCGAAAAAATGCTGATCGACCGCATCCCAACCAAGAAAGTCTCCTACGAGAAGCCCTTCATTCTAGAACGATAAACAACACTGTGATGCTGATGACTAAAGCAGTTATCTTTGACTGGGACGGAACCCTCGCCGACACCCAGAAGGCGGTGGTGCAATCCTTCCAGAGGGTACTGGGAGAGGCTGGCTGCAGGGTTAGTGACGAGTTTATAGAGAGGCTGATAGGCATCGGAACAAAGAAGACAATCATAGAAGCCTTCAGAGAATGCCACAGGAGACTCGACGTTTCGACGCTGGAAAAGCTTGCTGAAGAAAAAATCAATATTCAAGCAGAACTTGCAGACCTTGTAAACCTCTTTGATGGAGCAACTGACATTCTGGAGAAGCTGCAGGGAAAAACAAAGATTGCCTTAGCGACGATGAGCGGCAGAAAAGTCATTGACAAGCTGCTTTCTGAAAAGAGGCTCAGAGAATACTTTGATGTTGTGGTCACAGCAGATGACATTACTAAGCCGAAGCCTGACCCTGAAGTTTTTCTTGTTTCCGCAGCGAAGCTGGGGGTCAAGCCTGAAGACTGCGTGGTTGTTGAGGATTCCGTTTTTGGGGTGAAAGCCGCTAAAACAGCAGAGATGTGGTGCATTGCGGTGCCTTCGGGATTCTATAGCAGGGAAGAGCTTCAGGAAGAGAACCCGGACTTGATGATCGAGTCTCTTGCTGAAAAGGAGAAGATACTACGTTTCGTTTTTGGTAGCATGTGACTCTGCGATTGATTGTTGTTGATTACCGAGTTGCCGTTTTGTTTTGGCGCCACGACAATATGACATACGTCATTCTTATATAGAGTGGAGCAGAAACAATAAGCGGGTGAAAGCGACGGTGATTCTTCCCTGCGAAGTTGCGGTTAAATCCGTGATTCCCGCCATCAGGTCAGCCATAGCAAGAGAACTAACGGAATCCCATGGGCTTAAACAGAAAGAGGCAGCTCAACTGTTGGGCATCACCCAAACCGCGGTAAGCAAATACACGAAGCACTGCAGAGGCGCAATTTTCGAGGTTACAGACGTTGAGGGCGTTCAGCCAATCCTCACGAAAACAGTTTTTTTGTTGGCTAACGGCGAGATGGACAAGTATGAGCTTGCAGAAAAACTGTGTAGCATCTGTGGAATAATCAGGCAGAGCGGACTGATGTGTATACTATGCAGGGTCTCCGACCCAGACATAGACAACAACAAATGTATAGTATGCTGCCTAAACGGCAGCCCCACAAGAATATATAAACCCAACAAAAGTGACAGATTGCCCTGACTTAACACTCAAGTAGGGCGCGGTTAGCTGCTTTCTTTCGCGGCTTTTTTTTCAGTTTTCTTTTCGGCTTTCTTTGTAGTTTTCTTGGTGGTTTTCTTTGCGGTCTTCTTCACAGGCTTCTCTGTTTTCTTCTCCGTCTTGACGGCTTTCTTGGCGGGTTTCTTTTCTGCCGTCTTTGTGGTTTCCTTTTTAGCTTTCTTTTTGGTTTCCTTTTTGGGTTTCGGAGTAGCTCCCGGTTTCGTGAAGGTTTCAACGAACTGGACGGTTATCAGTTCCGGAAGAAACCGTTGTATGTCCAGGGCGATTCCTCTTTTTGCCAACTGTATTCCCTCAACATAGAGAGCTTCGTCAGGCATGTTCAATGTAACATCTTCTTCTCCGACCTTGAAGCCAAACTTTTCAGCCTCAACCGCAGGTATTCGACGGTGGATAAGAGCAGCGACTTTTTCTTCATTTGTCTTAAGTTGTTTCTGGATGGTAACCTCGTAGACCAAGGTTTTTCCAGCCAAGGGCGGATTGAAGTCAAGGGTTACTCTTCCAGAGCCCATAGTTCGTACAGTGGCGAGCCTCTTGTCAAATTCGATCTGTGCACCCAGTTTGGGGGTTACTCCGCGGGCTAGCAGCCGCCTGAGGGGAACAAGTTTCACTTTTTCTGCGTCCCGTGGTCCAAAGGCGTTCTCTGGAGGAATCTCCACGGACTCTTTTTTGTCTAGTTTGAATGTGAGTAGGGCGTCGTCTAGGGCTTTCAGAACCCATCCTTCTCCGACTACTACAAGTCTTGGCTCGTAGATGTCTCCCTCTTTGTAGAGTTTGCTCTCTTTCGCTGTTTCTTCAGAGGTTGTGTCGAAAACCTCTCCCGTCTCCTTAACCTTACCAGTGTAATCAACAATTATGAAGTCACTTTTCTGAATTGCCACACATATCCTTCCTTAACAGACTTCTCTGATGATTTCTAGCCACAAACACCACACATAAAGGTTACGTATCCACAAAGCCAACCACAACAATGCCAACAACACTAATAAGCAAATGCGCTTTGCAAATTAAGAAAATATCAAACAAAAA